>DASQNC010000030.1 GCA_035645145.1 Azospirillaceae bacterium
CCAGCAGGGCGGCGGTGCGGCGGGCGTCGAACACCTGCTCGCCGCCGCGCATCATCACCAGTTCCGGCCCCTCCTCGCCGACCAGCGCCACGCCCGGCGGTGCCGACGGCGTGCCGCGGGCGAACCCCGGGATCCGCCCGAACACGTCGCCGGTGCGGCGCACGAACCCGGTCAGGTTCTCCGTCAGCCCGGCGACCTCGGCCCGGCCGGCGGCCCGCGCCTTGCCGCGCGCCGACAGCAGTTCGGCCGAGTTGTTCAGGTCGGCGATGGTCTGCTTGATGTTCTTCGCGAAGCTCAGGCGGTCGAACATCTCGTCCAGGTTCTTGCCCAGACCGTCCGCCAGCCCCTTGCTGAGGGCCGCCTGGACGTATTTGTCGTCGGACGTCAGTCCCTTGAGGACCTTTTCGATGGCTTGGTCGGCCGGGAACTCATTGCCCAGCTTGCCGCCGACGCCAACCCCGAGGCCGCCGACGTCGCCGAGTTTGAGCCCGCCGGCCTCGATGACGCGGTTGATCGCCTGGACGATCTGCTCGCCGGCCTGCCGCGCCGCATCGGGCGAACCGTCATTGTCCGTATCCACCCGGTCGACGACGAGGCGGCCGTCCCTGGACCCGAACTTCGCGACGGCCGCGGGCTCGCCCCGGCGTTTGTTGCCGAGCATGCCTCCGGCCAGATTCCCGATGGACCCGCCGACCATCCCGCCGATCGGGTTGCCACCACTCGCGAAGGTGCCCAGGATCGCGCCGCTGGCGCCCAGACCCGCCTGGAGGTGGTTGCCGGACATCAAGCCGGGCATCGCCGAGGCGACGGCGGGCAGGAACGCGTTGTGGGCGTAGGTTGACCCCAACAGTTTGCCGCCGGAGCCCACGAGGCCACTGGTGGCCGGTACGTACGATGCGGGGTTGTTGGCGTTGCCGGACGCAGGTGCGCCGAGCAGCCAGGCCGGGAGGCCTCCGAACAGATCGCCGCCCGGCAGGGCCATTCCGGCCGTGCCACCGGAGGCTCCGCTTTGCCCGCCGAAGTACCCGGGCATCATCTTCGTCACGACGGGCATGACGATCTGCGTCGTCGCGGCCTCGGCGGCGAAGTTGGCAAGCGACCGCAGCAGCGTTTCCTCAAGGTACTTGCCGATGCCGTCGAAGTCGCCTGTGAAGCCCTTGTAAAAGACTTCGGAAAGCGTTTTGGTCGATTGTTCGGAAAACTGCTTGTAGCGCTGTTCGGCCAGCTTCTGCGCCTCCTGGAGCGCCGGATCGAGCTTGCGCAGGCCCTCGCGGATCTTGTCGGGACTCCCGATCATCGCCTCGATGGCCGATGCGTCGCTGCCATTGCCCTGGCTGCGCAGCTGCTGGGCGCGGGCCTGCAGCATTTCCAGCGCGGTTTCGACCTCGCCCACCTTGCGCACGTACTGCTCGGCCGGCGTTTCGATCTGCCGCAGCGCTTCGGAGACGGTCTTGAGCGCCTTGTCGGCATCGCCTGGACTGATCTGCCGTATGGCATGGTGGAGCCGGTTCGCGGATTGCGCCGCATTCTCGTTGGCCGATGCGAGCTGGGCCAGGGAGTGGGAGGAGCCGGTGGCCGCCGCCTCCATGGCGGCGCGCACGCCCATCATGGAGGCGCTGACGGCCTTCTCCGTCTGCGCCACGGCCAGCTCGGCCCGCTTCAACTCGCGGCGCAGGAGTTCCGTGGTCGCGTCGATGCGGACCAGCAAGTCGGCGGCGGTGTTAGCCATCGGACTGCCTCTTCATCATGCTGCGGAGGGTGGATTTGACATCGACGGCGACCTTGGCGCGGTCGGCCTGTGCGTCGGGCGGCGCATCGGCGGGGTCATCGTCCGCGGACCCGTAGGGGTTGGTCTTGCGGACGAAGTCGATCTTTCCGGCCAGCGCCAATTCGATGTGGAAGATGGACGCCCGCAACGTCGTCGCGGGCGCCCAGCCGAGCCAGCCGGTGGCGTGTTTGAACAGTTCCTCGGCGTACTGCCCGTAGGTCAGTCGCCGTCCAGCCCGTTTCCCTCGCCGTCCCCGGGCCTGACCTGCTCGGCCGCGAATTCGTCCGGGGTCTTGCCGTTGTTGAACAGGGCGAAGACGAACGCCGACAGCTTCGCGTTCAGCGGCGACACGCCCGTGCGGAACACCAGGTCGGGCAGCTTTTGGGCTTGGCCGTCGGTCCAGCCCAGACCGTGCCGCAGCACGAAGCACATCGTCCCGATGTCGCACAGCGCCAGCTTTTCCAGCAGGTCCCGATACGGGCCGGTGGCAGCCAAGCGTGAGAAGGCCTGAAGGCTCGGCTTCAGGATGTGTTCGGCGCCAGCGAGCGTGATCGCGACCTCGCCGCGGGTGATCGCGGAAGTCATGTCGGGAACTCCGATTTGAAAAATTCAAAGGGGTGCCGGGGTGTCGGGGAGGTGGGCGGGCGGCCCCCGACAGACCGCCCGCCCGTCGCTGCGCAGCGAACCGTCAGACCGCGGCGACTTCGACGATGGCGGAGTTGATGCCGATCGAGACCGTCGAGCGCACCACGTTGTCGGCGTTGCCGATGTTGGCCGTGTAGCTCATCACCTTGCCACGGAAGTAGAAGGTGGTCGGCTTGCCGGTCACGGGCGTCAGCTCGTCGCTGAGCGTCACCATGAAGGCGTAGTCGTCGTCTTCCCGGAGTGCGTCGCGCAGGTCGGCTTGGCCGGCGTTGACCAGGTCGCGGGCCAGCGTGAGCTGGATGGTGCCGGCGTTGAAGCTGCCCTTGAACTTGCGGACGCGGCGGTCGCCGATGCTGGTGAACGTGACTTCGCTCGCCTGGTCGCCGAACTCGCCGATGCTTTCGATTTCGCCGACCTCGACGTACGGGGTCAGCGCTTCGTAGGCGGTCTTGGTGTCCGCGGTGCTGTTGGCGGGGCCGATGAACAGCTTGGACCCCGCGGCGATGGTAACGGCCATGATATACTGCCCTCCAATGAAAAAGGGCCGCCTCCTGGCGGCCCCGGTGTCTCCCCTGGTGGGGATTCGCTAGTGCTCGGTCGTCACACGGACGACGACCAGACCCCGGTGGGTCTGTCCGTCCGGTTCCATCGTGATCCGAGTCCGCTGGATGCGCGCCGTCGCCCGCTGCCCTTCGTCCATCGGCAGCCGCTTGTTGTGCAGCGCCGCGTCGATGGCGGCGAGGATCTGCCGCATCTCCTGTCTGCCGGTGTGGGTGGACCACACGGTCACGTGGACGAGCCCGTCCACCCGGCGGGCCGTCAGGCCGCCGTGGTTCGTCGTCACCTCCCTGCCGATCACGGCATAGGGGTGTTGCGCGCCGTCCGGGACGGCCCCGTCGTAGATCGGGATGCCAAGCGCGGCACTCAGCGCGTCGTGCAACGCCTGCTGCCACGACCATCCTGGATTGGCCATTTGTCGGTTCTCACTTGTCGTTCAGGATGCGGAATGAGGGGCCGAAAGGCGCGCCCGCGGGCGATGTCACTGTGGATGAAGGCTCCGGGCCGACAGTGGGCCAGGCCGGCCGCTCCCGGCGGGATATCGGACAAGGCTTTCTTCATGGACCCGGATGGGCCCGTCATTCGGGGCCGCAACCTGGGCGTGGGTGAGCCTGCCGCCGGAGACCTTGGCGCGGACGGGCTAAGCCTGCCTGGTTCCTGCCTAAAGGCTTTCCAGGCGGCCAACAAAAAACCCCGCGCGGGCTTCCGGCGGGGTTGGTCTGGCGCGCATGCACCTCATTCCAATGGTAGTGATTTTTGACCAAAAAACATGCGCGTGTCAAGGGTGTTTTGCGCGGTGTCCGCAACCGAAAATGACAATACCGGCCCACTGTACCGAAGCGTCCCCCGAACCGCTTCGCAAATGCAACCGAGCCGCTCGATCCGGGGGGGGCTCGCTCCCCATGTCCGGCCACAAACAGAAAACCCCGCACGGGTTTCCGGCGGGGTTCGTATGGTGCGCGTGCACCTCATTCCAATAGTAGTGATTTTTGACCAAAAAAGACGCGTGTGTCAAGTGTCATGCACGCTGGACTTGCACACGGGTTTGGCAGGGATGGAATGTGCCGTCGGCGCTGCCAATGGTGCGGGGGACGCGTCGTGGTCCCGAGCGGCGATCCGGCCGACGCAAACGCGTTTGGCGACGGGAATAGCGGGCAGGTTGGGAAACGGGAGGGGAAAGGACGGGATCGACTTTCCCCGGTCCCTCGCGGACCAAGCCCGAAGATGGTGCCGACGCTCGGAATTGAACCGAGGACCTACTGATTACGAATCAGTTGCTCTACCCCTGAGCTACGTCGGCGTACCATGGGGCGGCCGGCAAACTAGAGCTTTGCGGGGGCGAATGCAAGGGTGTGGTTCGGCTAGGTACGACACGCCTTCATGGAGGGGCGGGATATGTCGGTCAGGGAGGTGATCGCGGGCACGCCAGGGCCACCGGTGACGGCGGACGGATTGGCGGAAGACCTGGCCGCACTGGGGGTGCGCCGCGGGTCGGTGCTTCTCGCCCATGTCTCGTTGTCGGCGCTGGGCTGGGTGTGTGGCGGGCCCGTGGCGGTGCTGGAGGCCTTGGGGCGCGTGCTGGGACCGGACGGCACCCTGGTCATGCCGGCGTTCAGCGGCGACCTGTCGGATCCGGCCACCTGGGTCTCGCCGGCCATGCCACCGGAGTGGTGGCCCACCATTCAAGCCGCCATGCCGCCCTACGATCCGGACACCACGCCCACATGGGGCATGGGCACGGTCGCGGAGCTGTTCCGGCGCTGGCCGGGGGCCGTGCGCAGCCGCCATCCGCAACTGTCCTTTGCCGCCCACGGCCCGCGGGCCGATGAGATCGTCGCCGATCACACGCTCGACGACGCCTTCGGCGAGGGAACGCCCCTGGCAAGGCTCTATGATCTGGATGCCCGCGTGCTGCTGCTGGGCGTCGGGCATGAACGGAACAGCTCGCTGCACTTGGCCGAGCAACGTGCCTCCTGGCCGTCCAAGCGGCGCATCATCGAGGGCGGGCCGATCCTGCGGGGCGGCCGCCGGATTTGGGCGACATGGGGCGACCTCGATTACCGGATCGATGATTTCCCCACCCTCGGTCAGGCGTTTGAGCAATGGACCGGCATGGTCGCGGTCGGGCCGGCCGGCTACGGGACGGCACGGCTGATGCGGCAGCGCGACCTGGTGGACTTCGCGGTCGGCTGGATGGCGGCCAACCGAGTCTGACGGGGCCGGGCCTGACGCGGCCCGGACCTGGCGCGGCGGGATCAGGTCGCTTCCAGCAGCACGTTCAGGAACGCGTACCCGTAGCGTTCCAGCTTGCGCGCGCCCACCCCCGGGATCCGGGCAAGCTCCTGAAGGCTGCGCGGCCGGGCGCGCACCATCTCCAGCAGGGTCGAGTCATGGAAGATGACGTAGGGCGGCAGCCCTTCGGCCTTGGCAAGCTCGAGCCGCTTGGCGCGCAGGGCGTGCCACAGCCGGTCGTCGCCCGGCGCCAGATCCACCGTGCCGCGGCGGACTTGGCGCAGGGCTTGCCGCGTGGCCGCGGCCGGGTCGCGGCGCATCTGCACCTTGCGTTCGCCGCGCAGGACGGGTCGCGCCGCTTCGGTCAGCATCAGCCCGCCATGGCCGTCCATGTCCGGCGCCAGATACCCGGCCGCCACCAGTTGGCGGAACACCGACTGCCACTCGCCCTTTCCCAGTTCGGCCCCGACGCCGAAGGTCTTCAGGTTCTGGTGCCCGAACTGGCGGACCTTGTCCGTCTCGGTCCCGCGCAGCACGTCCACCAGATGGGCGACGCCGAACCGCTGGCCGGTGCGGTAGGCGGCGGACAGCGCCATCTGCGCCGCCAAGGTGCCATCCCACGTCGCCACCGGCTCGAAGCAGGTGTCGCAGTTCCCGCACCGCTCCGGCAAATGCTCGCCGAAATAGCCCAGGACCACCTGCCGCCGGCACTCCGCGGTCTCGCAAAAGCCCAGGAGCCGCTCCAGCTTCCCCCGCTCGATCCGCTTGATCGCGTCGGGCGCCTCGGACTGCTCGATACGCTGGCGGATCTGCACCGCATCGGCCAGCCCGTACAACATGAACGCCTCCGCCGGCAGGCCGTCACGCCCGGCGCGGCCGGTCTCCTGGTAATAGGCCTCCAGGCTCTTGGGCAGGTCCAGGTGCGCCACGAACCGGACGTTGGGTTTGTCGATCCCCATGCCGAAGGCGACGGTGGCCACCGCGATCACGCCCTCGCCCTTCACGAACCGGTCCTGGTTGGCCTCGCGCACAGGGGCGGGCAGGCCGGCGTGGTACGGAACCGCGTCGAACCCCTCGTCGCGCAGCCATTCGGCCACCGACTCCACCTTGCCCCGGGACAGGCAATAGACGATGCCGGCGTCCTCGGGGTGGTTCTCCTTGATGAAGGTCAGGAGCTGCCGGCGTTCGCCGGTCTTCTGCGCCACCCGGTACGTGATGTTCGGGCGGTCGAAGCTGGAGACGAAGCGGCGCGCGCCTTGCAGGCGCAATTCGGCGGCGATGTCGGCCCGGGTCTGTTCGTCGGCGGTGGCGGTCAGCGCGATGCGCGGAACGGTCGGGTAGCGTTCGGCCAGCACCGCGAGCTGCCGGTATTCGGGGCGGAAGTCGTGGCCCCACTGCGAAACGCAGTGCGCCTCGTCCAGCGCGAACAGGGCGATCCGCGCCCCGTCCAGCAGGTCGAGGAAGCGCTGTGTGACCAACCGCTCGGGCGCCACGTACAGCAGGTCCAGCTCGCCACGCAGGACCTGCTGCTCCACCTCCTGCGCCTCCCGGAAGCCGAGGCTCGAATTCAGCGCCGCCGCACGCACGCCGACCGCCCTCAATGCCTCCACCTGGTCCCGCATCAGCGCGATCAGGGGCGAGACCACGACGCCGACGCCCGGCCGGACCAGGGCGGGGACCTGGTAGCAGAGCGACTTGCCGCCGCCGGTCGGCATCAGCACCAGCGCGTCGCCGCCCTCCACCACATGCCGCACGATCTCCGCCTGCGCGCCGCGGAAACTCGAATAGCCGAACACGCGCTTCAGCATTTCCAGGGCCGGATCGGCACCGGTCGGCGCAGCGGTCGGGTGGGCGCCCGGCGGAAGGATGAGGTCGCTCAAGATGGTGCGGTCTGTTTCGGCGGGCGGTCGTCGGCCGCTCCGGGCAGAGGCCAAATGTAGGAATGCCAAAGGGGAGTCCAAGGCGCAACCCGGCCCCGGACCGTGGAATCGCTGGGGCGTGCGCGCATGGCCCGCCCCGACCGCGGCAGGCGGGGTGCCTGTGCGCGGGCCGCGGCCCGCGCTAAAACGCCCCATTCCACGACCGACAACCTGGGAGATCCCATGACGACGAACGCGCCGTGCCGCCTGCTGCTTGTGGGCGGCGACGGTTTTGTGGGCACGGCATTGCGGATGCTGCTGCCATCGCACGGATTCGAGGTGCTGGCCACCTCGCGCCGGCCGGGTGCGCCGTTGCACCTGGACCTGCTGCATCCCGACGCGTTCGAAATCCCGGCAAACGTGGATGCGGCATTGCTGTGCGCGGCCGTTTCCCAGCCTGTCGTGTGCGAGGCGGATCCCGACGGCAGCCGCCGGATCAACGTGGACGGGCCGGCGCACCTGCTGCCGCGCTTGGCGGCGGCCGGCATCCGGACGCTCGTCCTGTCCTCGGACAAGGTGTTCGACGGCACCCGGCCCATGCGGCGCCGGGACGAACCCGTCTGTCCCGTCATTCCCTATGGCCGTCAGAAGGCGGAGATGGAACAGGTGGCGCTCGCTGCGGGCGCCGCGGTGCTGCGCCTGTCCCGCGTCGTCTCGGCCGACATGGCGCTGTTGCACGGGTGGGTGGCCGATCTGGCCGACGGCCGCGCCATCCGGCCCTTTTCGGACATGCGGCTTGCCCCTGTCGACGTCGCGCGGGTGGCCCGGCTCGCCGCCGCCATCCTGGGATCCTGGGACCATGGCGGCGGGATCTTTCAAGCTTCGGGCGCCGCGGACATCACCTATGCCGAGATGGCGCTCGCGCTTGCCGCGTGGACCGGCGCGGATCCGGCCCTTGTCCTGCCGCAACCCGCGCCTCCGGCCGTCGCGGGCAGCGTCCTGTCCCGCCACACCACCTTGGACATGCGGCGCGAGGTGGAACTGTTCGGCATCGGGCATCCAACCCTGGACGATCTGCGTCCACTGTTCACCGTGGCGGATGACGTGTCTTGAGCCTCGTTCGGAAAACGTGGCTGTGATAAGATTGTGCCATAAGGATTAATCCAAAAGCCGAGTCTTCGCGAAACCGAGGACCCGCGCCGGGTGTGCAGATGGCTATTCACGGCACAGAAGCGCCTGTGCGGGAGAATCCGGCATGAGCCGTCGTCGGAATGCCTTCGAGGTCCAGGTCTACAGCAAGGACCACTGGGTTATCGACTCCGCGCAGGACGACGAGGCCGCGGCCGTTACCTATGCGCGGGCGCAAGTGACACAGGGCCGGGCCGAAGGGGTCCGGGTTCTGAAGCAGTGGCACCGCGCGGACGGCGCGGTGGTGGAGACCGAGGTCTTCACCGAATGGCGGCCACGCTCCAACCACATCACCATCCAGACCGTCGAGGAGGCGCATCGGTGCGAGTCGCTGGGCGAGTACTACGAAGTCGATGCCCGGCTGACCATGGGACGGGTGCTGCGCAAATACCTTGAACACACGGTGGTCACTCCGACCGAACTGCTGCACAACTACTCCGAGCTGAAGCGGTTCCGGGACAAGGACAACCTGATGGCCTCGGCCCTCGGCCATGTGGCGCAGGTGCAGGCCGGCCCGGAAGCCGGCCGGCGGCGGGAGGAAATGTTCCACGTTCTGGAGCGCGTGACCGAGCGTGCGCGCTTGGCGTCGAAACGCGAGCTGCCGGCCGTCCGATCCACGGGGTTCGGCCACCTCCACCGGGAACTCGCCGCCAAGGTGGCCGACGAGGAGGCGGACTATCTGGCGCTGGTCGCCCTGTCCCGCGAGCTCGTGTGCCATCGGAACTGGTCGCAGAAGCTGGGGGTCCTGCTGGGGATCCTCGCCGGTGAGAACGGGATCGATGCCGGGTCCGCGTCACTGGTGGACGGGGTGACGGCCGACGTGCTCGGCTCCGCCAGCGTCGTGCAGGAGATTTTAGGCCCGCAGCCGAATCTCGCCGCCGCCATCCTTGCACTGGCCGATCTCGCCGATGGGCGCCTGGACACGTCCAAGCGCAACGCGGATGACTTCGCCATCACCCTCAATTCGCTGTTCGCGGCCGGGCGTCTGCCCCAGACCCGGCGGGTGGCGCTGGACTGGGTACGCCGGCAGCTCAAGGGCGGTCAGCCGCTCAACCGCACCGAACCGGCCCGCGAGTTGGACACGTTCCGCGGCCTGGTGCAACGGCTGGTCGGGCCGGGTGGCGTGGTCGGCGGCGGAGCCGTCGCCGAAGGCCTGACACTGCGCCGGTTGGCTTTCCAGGAGGAGGGCGGCACGGTCGGGCGGCAGAAGGCGATCACCGGCTTGGTCGAAATGCTGCCGGATGGCGGCAATCGCCTCCGCTACCTGCTGGCTCTTCCGGACAGCAACCTGGGCCGCCAGTTCGGCGACTTTATCCGCACGCGGATCGACGGGCTGTTCGGAAACCCGGACCTGTTCTTTGCCGTCCACCGGCCCGCACGCGAGAATCTGGACCGGATCGCGGTGCTGTGGCGCGAGGTTTCGACAGGGGCACCATCGGACGATGCCGTCGCGGCTGCCGATCGGCTGGACGAGATGCTGGTCCAGTACATCGAGCAGAACCGGATCGTGGAGCGGCTGGACGATCCCCAGGCGTCCCTGCGTGTCCGGGCCGTGCGGCTGGTCCAGCTCTGTGCGTCGGGAGCGGTGCCGAGCCCCAAGGCGCTCGCCATTGCCCGCAAACGGATCGTGGGTCTTCTGCGGCAGCCGAACTTCGACCGGGAATTCGTCGCCGACATCCCGGACCCCGCGGCCCGCGACCAAGCGCTCAAGGATTTCTACGATCTGCTGTTCGCCGCGGGTTTCCGTTGACGTTTCCGTGCCAGCCCGATCCGGTTCATGGTCCGGGATCAGAACGGCAGGGCGACCCTGTAGCGGTCGATGCCCCGTTCGCTCCCGCTGATCTGCACGGTCGTCCCATGGCACCCGGCCAGCCAAACCGCCGCGGTGGCCAGGATGAGGGCCGCGCGTCTCACGTTGCCACCCTCGCGCGTCGCAGCCGCCTGGGCCGCACCGGCTCGGCCGGCGGGCTTTCGGGCTCATCGAACGCGGCCAGCAGGCGCTCGCGTATGCGGTTCAACTGGACCTCGTTGATGACCTTCAGCCCGAACAGGTCGCGCACGTAGAACACGTCGACCACCGTCTCGCCGTAGGTGGAGATCTTCGCCGACGAGATTTGCAGGGACAGGCCGGTCAAGGCCCGTGTCAGGTCGTAGAGCAGGCCCGGACGGTCACGGCCGTTCACTTCGACGACCGTGTGCAGTTGACTGGCCTTGTTGTCGACGATCACCCGCGGCGGGACCTGGAACACGGCTGTGCGCGACGGCAGCGCCGGTTTCGCCTGGGCCAGCTCCTGCACCGGGCGCAGCTCCCCGGACAGGGTGCGCTCGATGTTCACCACCAGCTTGGCCAGCCGGTTGCTCGAGGCGAAGCTGCCGCCGCTGGCGTCCTGGACGCTGAAGACGTCCAGCGCCATGCCGTTCGACAGCGTGAAGATGCGCGCGTCCACGATGCTGGCCCCGCTGACCGCGAAGGCGCCGGCCAGCCGTGAGAACAGTCCCGCATGGTCGGCGGTGTAGATGGTGACCTCGGTCACGGCCCGCGCCTCGTCGACGCGCGTATCCACCGTCAAGGGCGCCTGCTCCCGTTCCGCCTGCCGGATCAGGCGCGCATGCCGGGCATGGGTGTCGGGATCGAAACTCAGCCAATAGGGGGCGTAGCCCAGCGCCATGTGCCGGTCCAGCTCCTCGGCCGGCCAGTCCGACAGATGGGCGCGCAGGGCCTCCTGCGCCGCCGCGATGCGGGCCGGCCGCGAGGCGATGGGTCCACCCGCCGGGGCGTCGCCCTTCGGCCCGGCCCCGGCCATGCCGGCGGCCACCCCGTCCGCATGGCCGCCCAGGAGCCGCTCCTCGGCATAGTCGAACAAGGTGCTCAGCAGCGCGGCCCGCCACGCATTCCAGCGGCCGGGCCCGACGGCACTGATGTCGGCGGTGGTCAGGGCCAGCAGCAGCCGGAGCCGTTCGGGCGACTGCACGAGTTCGACCAGGTCGCGCACCGTCGTCTCGTCTTCGATGTCGCGCTTGAACGCGGTGGACGACAAGTCCAGGTGGTGGCGCACCAGCCACGCCACGGTTTCGGTCTCCTCGCCGGTCAGCCCGAAGCGCGGGCCCAACCGTTCGGCGACCCTGGCCCCCAGCACCGAATGGTCGCCGCCGCGGCCCTTGGCGATGTCATGCAGGAACATGGCGACGTACAGCGCCCGGCGCGACGCGATCTTGGCCAGCGCGGCCGCCGCGACCGGCAGCTCGTCCTTCAATTGGCCGGTCTCGATACGGTGCAGGATCCCCAACGCCTGCAGCGTGTGCTCGTCCACCGTGAAGACGTGGTACATGTCGTACTGCATCTGCGCGACGACACGGCCCCAATCCGGCACGAACCGGCCCAGCAAACCCGCCTCGTTCATCCGGCGCAGCGGAATTTCCGGGTCCTTGCCGCAGGTCAGGATGTCCAGGAACAGGCGGTTGGCCTCCGGATCGTCGCGCAGCCTGGCGTCGACCGCGCCGAGCGCCCGGGTCAGGGCGCGCAGGGCCGTCGGGTGGATGTCCAACCCGTGCGCCTGGGACGCGTGGAACAGGCGGATCATGTCCACCGGCCGGTCGTGGAAGTGCCGTTCATCGGACACCGACAGGCGGTCGCCGTCGATCACGAAGCCCTCCAGCTCGCGCTGGACGCGCAGCAGCCGGAACAGGCTCATGCGCCGGGGGCGCTTGGATTCGGCCTCGAGCACCGCGCAGAAGATGCGCGTCAGGTCGCCCACCGTCTTGGCGACCAGGAAATAGTGCTTCATGAAGCGTTCGACGCCCTTGGTGCCGGCGTGGTCGGTGTAACCCATGCGCGCGGCGATTTCGGGTTGGACGTCGAAGGTCAGCCGGTCCTCGGCCCGGCCGGCCAGATAGTGCAGATGGCAGCGTGCGGTCCAAAGGAAGTTCTGCGCCTTGTCGAACCGGCGCGCCTCCTCGGCCGACAGGACGCCCTTTTTGACCAGCTCGCGGACGTCCTCGACCTCGTACAGGTACTTCGCGATCCAGAACAGGGTCTGCAGATCGCGGAGGCCACCCTTGCCGTCCTTCAGGTTCGGCTCCAGCACATAGCGGCTATCGCCCATGCGCTGGTGCCGGGCGTCGCGTTCGGCCAATTTGCCTTCGGCAAAGGCCGGGCCGGTGCCGTGCACGACCACCTTGGCGAACTGCTTCTTGAACGTCCGGAACAAGGCCGCATCGCCCCAGATGCGCCGGGTTTCCAGGAGCGCGGTCCGGATGGTCAGGTCCGCCTGGGCCTGGCGCACGGCGTCCTCGGCCGACCGGACCGAGTGCCCCACCTTGAGTCCCAGATCCCAGAGCATGTAGAGCATGTATTCGACGATCTGCTCCACCCGCGGCGTGCGCTTGTAGGGCAGCAGGAACATCAGGTCGATGTCCGAGCTGGGGGCCAGTTCGCCCCGGCCGTAGCCGCCGACCGCGACGATGCTCAATTGCTCGCCGCGGGTGGGGCCCGCCGTCTGGTAGACATGGCCGACCGTCACATCGGCCAGAGCCTGCACGATCTGGTCGACCACCCAGGCGGTGCCGCGAACGCACTCGCTCCCGCTGCCGCCGGACTCGAAGCGGGCGCGGACGACCGCACGCCCGGCGTTGAGCTCGTTCCGCAGAAGCCCCAGCAGGGCCGTGCGGAACCGGGCCGGCTCCTTCTCGCGCCGCGCCAGTTCCGCCGCCCGGGCGGTGATCGCCATGGCCGACGGGGCGTCGTCCTCGACATGGAGTGTGGCGGCGTTCGTCATCGGGCCTCGCCAAAAGGGCTGCGTCGCAGGTGGCCGTCGGTCCTCATATGGCACGGGGTTCCCGCACCGTCGATGCGGCACCGCCCCCGCGCCGCTCCCCCGGTGTCCTCCTCGAGGGGAGGGGGAGGGTCAGCCCCCACCCGCTGCGGCCAGCGCCCGGGCCAGGTCGGCCAACAGATCCTCCGGATCCTCCAGCCCGACCGACAGGCGCAGGCTGCCCGGCCCGATGCCGACGCGCACCTTGTCCTCGTCCGCGGTGCGGGCGTGGGTCGTGGTGGCGGGGTGGGTGCACAGGCTCTTGGCGTCGCCAAGATTATTGGAGATACGCACCAACCGCAGCGCATTCAGGAAGCGGAACGCCGCCGCCTTGCCGCCGGCCAGGTCGAAGGCCAGCAGCGCGCCGCCGCCCGACATCTGCCGGCGGGCCAGCTCGAACTGGGGGTGGCTTTCCAGCCACGGGTAGCGCACCCGTGCCACCGGGGCCTGCCCCTCCAGCCATGCCGCAAGCCGATGCGCTGTCGCGGCATGGGCGTGCACCCGCAACTCCAGCGTCTCCAACCCCTTCAACAGGATCCAGGCGTTGAACGGGGACAGGGTCGGGCCCGTGTGCCGCAGGAACGGGCCGAGCCTTTCCGCAAAGGCGTCGTCGCACAGGATGGCGCCGCCGAGGCTCCGGCCCTGGCCATCGATGTGCTTGGTGGCGGAATAGACGACCACGTCGGCGCCCAGTTCGAAGGGCCGTTGCAGGACAGGGGAGGCGAACACGTTGTCCACCACGACCAGCGCGCCGGCCGAGCGGGCCAGATCCGACACAGCCGCCAGATCGACCAGATCCAGCATGGGATTGCTGGGGGTTTCCAGGAACACCGCGGTGGTCGGCTTGGCGAGTGCGTCGCGCCATTGGTCGAGGTCGGGGCCGTCCACCAGAACCGGCTCGATGCCGTAATTGGGCAGGATGTTCTTGACGATGTGCAGGCACGACCCGAACAGGGCGTAGGGGGCGACCACGCGGTCCCCCGCCTTCATGTGGCACATCAGGGTGGCGAAGACCGCCGCCATGCCGGTCGCGGTGGCGAAGCAGCGCGGCGCGCCCTCGTACTGGGCCAGCCGGTCCTCGAACATGGCCACGGTCGGGTTGCGGAACCGCGAGTAGACGTAGCGCAGCCCGTCGGTCTGGAAGGCGGCCTCGGCCTCTTCGGCATTGGCGTAGACGAAACCCGAATTGGCGAAGATCGCCTCGGACGTCTCGTCGAACCCGGAACGCCGGGTGCCCCCGTGCACCAGCCGGGTGCGGGGTCTGAAGACGGGGGGATGCGATGGGTTGGACATGCCGCGGCCTCGAAAGCAAAAGCGCCGCGACCGGACTCGGTCGAGGCGCTTTGTTCGTTCGCGGCTCGGACCCTTTTAGCGGAATGTTTTACGTGGCCCGCAAGCCGGTCGCCAAATCGCCACGTGCCTTCACCGCTATCGTCGCGGGCCGCCGGAGTCAAGACACGCGGCCGGAGGCCGGCACCCCTTACGATGCCGGTGCGCGCCGGTCCTCGATCAAGGTGCCGGCGTTTCCGGTCAACGCCTCGTGGCCGGGCTCCCGTGCGGTTTCGGCCAGCGCGTCGGCCTCCCAGAGCCGCATGGACGGCAGGGCGAGCAGGCGCGCGGCATAGGCGGCGCAGGTCCCGTCCAGTTCAAGGCCGTAGGTCTGGATGCGGAACGCCACCGGTGCGAAGAACGCGTCGACGGCGGTGAACGCATTGCCGGCCAGGAACGGACCGCCGAAGCGCGAAAGCCCCTCGGTCCAAAGCTCCGACAGCCGGGCGATGTCCTGCTTGAGCGCGTCGGACGGTGTGTCGATCCGCACGCGGATCCCGCAACTCATGGGGCAACGGCTGCGCAATGCACCGAAGCCGGAATGCATCTCGGCCGCGGCACTGCGGGCCCAGGCCCGTGCCCGGGGATCCGAGGGCCACACGCCGGCATGCCGCTCCGCCAGATACTCGGTGATGGAAAGGGAATCCCAAACCACCGTGTCCCCGTCCACCAGGCATGGCACCTGTCCGGTGGGCGAGAAACCGCGGAACGCCTCCCAACTCGATCCCTCGGTGAACAGGACCATCCGCTCATCGAAGGGGATCGCGAGTTCCCGCATCAGCACCCACGGCCGTAGGGACCAGGACGAGTAGTTCTTGTTGGCGATGTAGAGCGCGTACATGTCCCGGTTCCTCGGGAGGGTTCGAGGCGCGACCGGCCTCCATGGTGGCGGAACAGGGTCCAGGGATCAAACCGAGGATCCATCACCGGGGTCGAGTTCGAAGGCGTCGCCCCAGTCCGCATCCTTGGCCCGCCTGAAGGCGGGCTTGTCGCGGCTTGGGACCATGCGGTCCTCCACGGCCCCCGGCGGCACGCACAGGCGCAGCCGGACACCGGCCTTGCCCACCTGGGGCGGGCGCAGGACGCGGCCGTGAATGGCGGGCTCACCGGGGCCGCGGGAGACGGCGACATAGCTGAAGGGTTCGTCCTCGAACCCGCGGTCGCCGTCCTTCACGTCGCGGTGCAGGCGCGACCGGGCCAGGCGCGCCGCGAAGTGGCACCAGTCCCCGGCCGGGACGGGACAGGCCGTCGTGTGCGGGCAGGGGGCGGCGACATGCCCCCCGGCCGCGATCAGCCGGTCCCGCGCCGCGACCACCCGGGCATGGCCGGCCCGGCTGCCGGGTTCCACCAGGACCAGCAGCCCGCCCGTCGCGCTCCAAAGCCGGTCCACGAGACCGGGGCGGGCCGCCTCCGGCAACTCCCCCAGCACGTAGGCGCAGGTCACCAGATCGAACGGCCCGCCGAGGTCCGCGTTTCGCAGCAGGTCGACCGCCCGCCAGTCCGCCGCGATCGCGTGCCCGGCGCTCCCCATCAACCGCCGACCCAGCGCCGCAAGCTGCGGATCGCGTTCCAGCAGCATCTGCGCGCGAAGCCGGTCCCAGACGGCGGTTGCCGCGAAGGCGGCGGTGCCCGGTCCGCTGCCCACGTCCAGGTGGGAGGCCGGATCGAAATCCGGCAGCCGGTCCGCGGCACCGGCGAGCGCCGCGGCAACCGCGGCGAAGGTCGCCGGCATGCGGACGGCGGCATAGGCCAACGCATCCGTCCCGCTCCGCACGTCGATGGTCGCGTGGTCGGGATTTGCCCGGTACCGCTCGGTCATCCGGCGCGCGGCCGCCCGCAGGGTTTCACGTGGAACGCCGGTGCTGGCGCCTTCAAGGGCCAGGCGTAACGGGGCGGGGAGATCCATGGGGTGCCTGCCGTCCTTGCTAGACCTCCGCGCTCGCGGCTTCGAGCCGGCGGATTGATGCCGCATCCAGTTTCAGCCGCGTGGCGGCGACCAGCTCATCCAATTGCGCCGAGCTGGTCGCACTTGCAATGGGGGCGGTGACGGCGGGCTGCGCCATCAGCCAAGCCAATGCGATTTGGCCGGGCTTGGCGCCGAGCTGTCCGGCGACCTCTTCCAGCGCCGCCAGGATGCGGAAGCCGCGCGGGTTCATGAAACGACCGACGCTGCGGGCCCCGCGCGGGCTTTTGCCCAGGTCGGCCTCGGCGCGGTACTTGCCGGTGAGGAAGCCGGTGCCGAGCGAGGCGTATCCGATCACGCCAAGCCCATGGTCGATGCACAGGCGCCGCAGATCACCCTCGAAGTCCCGGCGGTCGTACAGGTTGTAGCGGGGTTGCAGGCTTTCGTAGCGCGGCAGCCCGGCTTCGGCGCTCAGGGCCAGGGCGGACGCCAGCCGGTCGGCGCTGAAGTTCGACGCGCCGATTGTCCGCACCTTGCCCTCTTCGACCAGTTCGGCAAAGGCGGCCAGGGTCTCTTCCTGCGGGGTGTCGGGGTCGTCCTTGTGGGCCTGGTAAAGGTCGATGTGGTCGGTCTGCAGCCGGGTGAGCGACGCTTCGACGGCCGTCCGGATCCAATGCCGGGAAAGCCCCTTGCGGCCGGGGCCCATCTCCAGGCCCACCTTGGTGGCGATCACGACCTTGTCCCGGCCGCCGCGCGCCTTCAGCCAGCGTCCGATGATGGTCTCGGACTCTCCGCCCGAATTCCCCGGTGCCCAGGACGAATAGACGTCCGCCGTGTCGATGAAGTTGAGCCCGGCGGCCATGCAGGCATCGAGCAGGGCGAAGCTGGCCCGCTCGTCGACGGTCCAGCCGAACACGTTTCCCCCGAAGCAGAGCGGTGGAACCCGCAGGCCCGACCGACCGAGTTGGCGCAGTTCCATCACCCTTTCCCCGCCCTTGTCGCTGACGGACGACAATGAGGTCGGACGGGATGTGCTGCAAACGGCATTGCGCAAGCGGAAGGACGTCCGTCCACTTCAATGCTTCGCAAAAATTTTCAAAATCGCCAAATAAACCCAAGTGTTTGGTGCGTGGGCGCAGATACATCTGTCCGAAGGATTACATCCGACGCGCCATGACGATCCAAGACCCGAGACAGGTACAAATATCGAGAAGCGCGTTTTTCCTGAAGTGTGGCCAGAACGCCCCACACGCGCCTCCGGAGGTGAGCCGATGGACGAGACGAAAGCGGTTGCGGTGGCAGCGGTGCGTGCGGCCCGGCTTGTCGGTGCTCCCGAGTACGTCGCGTTCGAGGCGGCGATGGTCGCGGTCCGGACCCGCGACCCCGCACTCGGCCTGCGTGAGGCTGCCCAGCGGGTGAAGGACGCGATGTCCAGCATGCCGACGCCCGCCCGTTCGCGCCAGCCTGCCGGGGTGGATTGCTGAGGATCGGTCCCCCTGCTCCCACGCTGCGCGTGGGAGCAGGGGGACCGTCGGTTTCGACCGGCCGTCCAGCCGCTCCTACCGTGGCGGGACCAGCGCTTTCAGCCGGTACAGCTCCTCCAACGCCTGACGGGGTGTCAGTTCGTCGGGATTGAGGGCCTTCAACGCCTCTTCCGCCGCCGATGGTGCGGCCGGGGCCGCGGCCTGGGCCGGACGGGGCTTTACCGCCACACTGAACAGGGGCAGGTCGTCCACCAGCTTGGCCGCGCTGACGCCCTGCCGTCCGTCCTCCAGATGCTTCAGCACCTGTTCGGCCCGGTCGATCACGGCGTCCGGCAGCCCGGCCAGCCGCGCCACGTGGATGCCGTAGGAACGGTCGGCGGCGCCGGGCGCCACCTCGTGCAGGAACACGACCTCGCCCTGCCACTCCCGGATGCGCATGGTATGGCACGACAGGGCGGGCAGCTTGGCCGCAAGCTGGGTCAGCTCGTGGTAATGGGTGGCGAACAGGCCGCGGCAGCGGTTCCGCTCGTGCAGGTGCTCCACGCAGGCCCAGGCGATGGACAGGCCGTCGAAGGTCGCCGTCCCGCGCCCGATCTCGTCCAGGATCACCAGCGCGCGCGGCCCCGCCTGGTTCAGGATGGCCGCCGTCTCGACCATCTCGACCATGAAGGTGGAGCGGCCGCGGGCCAGATCGTCGGATGCGCCGACGCGGCTGAACAGGCGGTCGACCACGCCGATGCGTGCGCTGTCCGCCGGCACATAGGCGCCGATCTGCGCCAGCACCGCGACAAGCGCGTTCTGACGCAGGAAGGTGCTTTTACCGGCCATGTTCGGACCGGTCAGCAGCCATAGCCGCTGGTCCGGACCCAGGTCGCAGTGGTTGGCGACGAAGGGTTGCCCTTCGCCCGCGGCGGCCAGCGCCGCCTCGACCACCGGATGGCGGCCGCCCTTGATCTCGAAGGCCAGGCTGTCGTCCACCGTCGGCCGGCACCAGCGCCGCTCCTCGGCCAGCTCGGCGTGGGCCGCGGCCAGGTCCAGCGACGCGACGGCGCGGGCCGCGGCGACGATGGACTCCGCCCGTTCCAGCGCCATGGCGACCAGCGCGTCGAAGATCTCCATCTCCAGCGCCAGCGCCCGGTCGGCGGCCTCGCCGATGCGGCGCTCCAGGTCGGCCAGTTCCACGGTGGTGAAGCGGACCGCGTTCGCCATGGTCTGGCGGTGGATGAAGGTGCCGGCGTGCTTGCCGGCCATCAGCTTGTCCGCGTGGGCGGCCGTCACCTCGACATGGTAGCCGATGACGTTGTTGTGCCGGATCTTCAGCGACGGTACGCCCGCCATCTCGGCGTACTTGCCCTGAAGGCCCGCGATCAGCCGCCGGCTTTCGTCGCGCAGCGTGCGCAGCTCGTCCAGCGCCGGGGAGTGGCCGGGTGCGACGAAACCGCCATCCCGCGCCTGGGCCGGCGGATCCTCGGTCAACGCCTGCCCGTAGGTGTCCACGATGTCCGCGTGGTGGCCCAGGCCGACCAGGGCGGCACGGACCGCCTCGGGCACGGGCACAAGGGTTTCGCCGGGGCCCGCCAGCAGCGACTTCAGTTCCGCCGCCGCCGCCAGCCCGTCGCGCAGCGCCGCCAGATCGCGCGGGCTGCCGCGGCCGAGCGCCAGACGCGACAGTGCGCGTTCGATGTCGGGGCAGCGCTGCAGGATCCGGCGCAATTCGCCCCGGATCCGCGGGGCGTCGAGGAAGAAGGCGACCGCGTCCAGCCGCCGGCCGATTTCGGCCACATCGGTCAGGGGGGCCGCCAGATGCGCCTGGAGCAGGCGGGCGCCGGCCCCGGTCACCGTCCGGTCGATGCAGTCCAGCAGGCTGCCGCGCCGCTGGTCCTGCATGGTCCGGGTCAGTTCGAGGTTCCGGCGGGTGGCGGGGTCGATCTCCATGACCTGGCCGCCGAGCAGGCGCTTGGGCGCATCCAGGCGGGGCGCGCGGCCCTTCTGGGTCAGGTCGACGTAATCGACCAGTGCGCCGAGCGCTGCGACCTCGGCCCGCTCGAACGTGCCGAAGGCATCCAGCGTGCCGACCCGGTACGTCTCCAGCAGGCGTCGGCGGCCGTTCTCGCTGTCGAAGCGGCTGGCGGGCAGGGGGGCCAGCCGGTCGCGCCATTGGCCGAACAGCTCGAACAGGTCGGGCTGCTGGATCAGGCGGTCGGAGACCAGAAGCTCGCCCGGATCGACCCGGGCGAGTGCGGCACCCAGGGCGGTCCGGTCCAGCGCCTGCGCCCACACCTCGCCGGTGGACAGGTCGAGCCAGGCCAAGCCCAGCAGGCCCGCCGCCTCGGTCAGGGCGGCCAAGTAGCAGGGCGCGCGGGCTTCCAGCAGCGAGTCCTCGGTGATCGTGCCGGGGGTGACGACGCGGATCACCCCGCGCTTCACCACGGACTTCGATCCGCGTTTCTTCGCCTCCGCCGGATCCTCCATCTGTTCGCACACGGCAACGCGGAAGCCCTTGCGGATCAGGCGCGACAGGTACGCCTCGTGGCTGTGCACGGGCACCCCGCACATGGGGATGTCCTCGCCCTGGTGCTGGCCGCGCTTGGTCAACGCGATGTCCAGGGCACCCGCGGCGGCCACGGCGTCCTCGAAGAACAGCTCGTAGAAGTCGCCCATCCGGTAGAACAGCAGGCAGCCGGGATGCTGCGCCTTGATCTCCAGGTACTGGGCCATCATCGGCGTCGCATCCGGCGGGATCGCGGGACGGGCCGGCGGGACGGCGCCGGCTGCGGACCCGGATGCGGCCGGGAGGTCCGTCTGGTCGGCGGTCAAGGTGGTGGCGTTTCTCATGAGGGGGCGGACCGTAGCATGGGCGGCCGCGGGGTTGCGAGCCGGCGCGAACGGCCGGCCACCCGCGTGCCGTGTGGAATAGCCTTGAAAAAACGGCGGGGCATCTTCCCTTCATATGGGGTCTTTCCGCCGTGTTCGCCCCCGTTCCATCCCGCCGCCCCGACCATGCCGCCACCGTCCCCACCTTCCCCCGCCCCGCGGCAGCGCGCGCTCCAGGCCGCGCCGCCGACGTGCGGGGCGGTGGCCGCAGCCATCCTGGTGCTGGTCGCGGCGGGGGCGCTGGCGCCGGCATGGGCGCTCGCGGCCGGCGCGGCGGTTCTGGCGGCCGCCGTCTCGGCACGTCGACTCGTGGTCCTGGATGCGGAGCGGGTCGCGCGGCAGGTGCTCGCCGCCGCGGAGATCCCCGCCGGAACCCCGGCCCCTGCGCCACTGCGGCTCGATGCCCTGTCCCCCGTCGGCCGCCGGATTGCGCCGGCCGTGCACCGGCTGGATGCCACGTGGCGGACCAGGTTCGACCGTATGGCCGAGGAGCGGGTGGCGAACCGGTCCATCCTGGACGCGCTCCACGATCCCCTGTTCATCGTGGACCGGACGCGGACCGTCGTCCTCGTCAACCAAGCGGCCCGCCGGATTTTCGGCATGCGGATCGAGGGCCGCGATCTGGCCGCAACCGTCCGCAATCCCCTGGTGCTGGACCTGGTGGATACGGTCCTGGCCGGCGGAGTGCCGAAGACGTTGGAGTTCACGCTTCCCGTACCGGTGGAATCCACGTTCGAGGCGCGGGCGAAGCCATTGCCCGCGACGCTGGCGGGCCCGGGGACGGTCGCGATCCTGACGTTGCAGGACATCACCGCGGTCCGGCGGTCCGATCAGATGCGCGCCGACTTCGTGGCCAACGCCAGTCACGAGTTGCGCACGCCCCTGTCGGTGCTTTCCGGGTTCATCGAGACACTGCGCGGCCCCGCCCGCGACGATCCCGCGGCCCGCGACCGCTTCCTGGCCATCATGGCCGAACAGGCGGAGCGCATGTCCCGGCTGGTGAACGACCTTCTGTCCCTATCCCGGATCGAGCAGGACGAGCGGACCCTGCCCGACGGGCGGGTGGATATCGCCGGGCTGGTCCATGCCGCCGCGGCGGCCCTGGAACTGCGGGCCGGCGCGCAGGGATTGCGGATCGAGGTGGACTGCGGGCCGGACCTGCCGGAGGTGGCGGGCGATTCCGACCAGCTTGCGCAGGTGCTTCAGAACCTGCTGGACAATGCCATCAAGTACACGCGCTCCGGCACAACCGTGACCGTGCGGGCCGAGGTTGCCGCTGACGGGCCGCCGCCGGCCGGACGGCGGGGAGCCCCGCGCGACCGCAAGGGCGGACGCATGGTATCGGTGTCGGTGGTCGACCGGGGGGAGGGGATCCCCCGGGGCCACCTGCCGCGTCTGACCGAGCGGTTCTACCGCGTCGACCCCGCCCGCTCCCGCCAGTTGGGCGGGACGGGGCTCGGCCTTGCGATCGTCAAGCACATCGTCAATCGGCACCGCGGCCGTCTGGTCATCGAGAGCGTGGAGGGGCAGGGCAGCACCTTCACGGTGTACCTGCCGGCCGCGGACCGGACGGATGCCGGCCCACACGGGTCCGCCGACGCCCCCTGACGGGGTTGGGCCGGAACCACCGCGGTTGGCGACGGTTGCAGCCGATGGCTGGGGCTTTCCGCGGGCACGAGGGGCACCGTGGGGGCACTGGTGCGCGGCCGGGTCCACTGACCCGTTCCGCCGGACGACGCTCGGCATGGCGCTGTTGCCCCGTCCCCGTTTGGCTTTTGCCATTGGGCGGGCCTGCCGCCGGCCGCGTGCGGCCCATCTCCAGAACCGGGGAACGCCCGGTCGGAGGACATGACGATGCACAGCTTCGGCATCCACCATGTGACCGCCATCTCGGGTCCCGCGCGGCGCAATCTGGATTTCTACACGCGCACGCTTGGGCTCCGGCTGGTCAAGAAGACCGTCAATTTCGACGATCCCGGCACTTATCATTTCTACTACGGCGACGAAACCGGCCGGCCCGGCACGATCGTGACCTTCTTTCCCTGGGCGCACGCCGCCCCGGGGCGGCTGGGAACCGGCGAGACGCAGGAGACCGTCTTCCGCGTGCCGGAGGGCGCCTTCGGCGACTGGGCCCACCGCCTGACCGAAAGCGGCGTGGCCCACGAGGCACGGGAGCGGTTCGGCGAAACCATCCTGGCATTCCAGGACCCCGACGGGATGCGGCTTGCGCTGGCCGCCGTTCCCGGCGTCGAGGACGAGCCGGCCTGGGCCGGTGGCGGGATTCCGGCCGGGCACGCCATTCGCGGTCTCCACTCGGTCATGCTGCTGGTGGGGGATGTGGCTCCGACAGGCAGGATCCTGAGCGGCGTGCTGGGTTTTGCCGAGGCCGGGCGCGAGGGCGGGACGGTCCGGTTCAAGGCGGACGGCGCCGGTCCGGGCGGCATCGTGGACGTGCGCGCGGCCGGTGGCCTGCCGCGCGGCCGGATGGGGGCCGGTACGGTCCACCACGTCGCGTTCCGGGCGTTGGACGACACCGCGCAGGCCGTGCTGGTGGACAGGCTCGCCGACGCATTCGGAATCCGCACGACCGAGCAGAAGGACCGCAATTATTTCCGATCCGTCTACTTCCGCGAGCCCGGCGGTGTGCTGTTCGAGATTGCAACCGATGGTCCAGGGTTCGCGGTGGACGAGCCGGCGGCCACACTCGGCCAAGCCTTGAAACTTCCTCCGGCCCTGGAGGAGATGCGGGGGCGGATCGAGACCATCCTTCCCGCCCTCGTCTGACGCCATGGGGCCGGCCGGCGCCGCCTTCGGGGGGGGAGGCGGCGCCGGCGCCAGCGGGGGTCCGCCCATGACAGACGCGCCGTCCCTGTCCCACGTCCACCGGTTCGAGCCCGGGACCGATCCGGCCAGGCCGCCGCTTTTGCTTCTGCACGGCACGGGGGGGGACGAGGACGATCTGCTGCCCCTGGGCCGTCTGTTGGCGCCGGGGGCGGCGCTCTTGTCGCCGCGGGGCAAGGTGCAGGAGCACGGCATGCCGCGGTTCTTCCGGCGGCTGGCCGAAGGCGTGTTCGACGAGGCCGACGTACGCCGCCGCGCCGCCGAATTGGCGGACTTCGTCGCCGAGGCGCGCGGGACCTACGGGCTGGCGGCGCCGGTGGCGGTCGGCTTTTCCAACGGGGCGAACATCGCGGCCGCCGTGATGCTGCTGCGGCCGGACGCCTTGGCCGGGGCGGTGCTGCTGCGGGCGATGCCACCCCTGCCGGACCTGCCCCCGGGGGATCCGAGGGCCTTGGCCGGCAAGCCGGTCCTGCTGCTGTCCGGCGCCATGGACCCGATGGTTCCAGCCGCCGCTGCGGTCCGGTTGGCGGCGATGCTGGAAGGTGCGGGCGCCGTCGTGCGCCATCGGACGCTGTCCGCCGGCCATGGCCTGTCGCAGGCCGACGCGGATCTGGCGAAGGAATGGATCGATCGGCTGTCGGGCAACAACTCCAACCAAGGATCCCTGCGATGCAACTGACCGGTATCCACCATGTGACGGCGGTGACCGCGGATGCCCCGGGCAACCACGCCTTCTACACCGGCACACTTGGCATGCGGTTGGTGAAGAGGACCGTGAACCAGGACGATGTGAGCGCCTACCATCTGTTCTACGCCGACGCGCAGGCTTCGCCCGGGACCGATCTGACCTTCTTCGACTGGCCGGTGGAGCGCGAGCGGCGCGGCACCCATTCCATCGTGCGCATCGGTCTGCGGGTGGCAGGCACCGGCACGATCAACTGGTGGGCACGGCGCTTCACCGAACTGGGCGTCGCCCATTCCGGCGTGGTGGAGCGCGACGGCCGCGTGACCCTGGACTTCGAGGATTTCGAGGGCCAGCGCCTGAGCCTGATCGACGATGGCGGTGTCGGCACGTCGCATCCGTGGACACGCAGCCCGGTTCCGGCGGAACGCCAGATCCGCGGCCTGGGGCCCGCCACCATCAGCGTGCCCGACCTGCGGACGACGGATCTGGTGTTGACCCGGGTCATGGGCATGCAGCCGGTCCGCGACTATCCCACGTCCGGCAACCCGGGTTCACGCACCCATGTCTACCGCATGGGGCCGGGTGGGGCCGGGGCGGAACTGCATGTGGCGGTCGAACCGGACCTGCCGCCGGCCGGGCCCGGGGCGGGCGGCGTTCACCACATTGCGTTCCGGGTCCCCGATGCCGATTACGAAGCCTGGACGGACCGGCTCGCCCATGTCCGGCTGCCGTTCAGCGGTCCGGTCGACCGCTTCTATTTCCGGAGCCTCTATTTCCGCGAGCCGAACGGCATCCTGTTCGAGATTGCGACCGACGGGCCCGGTTTCGCCACCGACGAGCCACTGGAAAGCCTGGGCGAGAAGCTGGCCCTGCCGCCGTTCCTCGAACCACAGCGGCGCCAGATCGAAGCCGGGCTGAGGCCGCTCTGAAGCGTTGCCCGCGGCTCAAACGTGGACGATGGGCCCATCGGCGGCGTTGAGCAGCGTCGCCATGCCGGCCTGCTCGATGTCGAAATCCTTGCGCAACTGGTCGTGGCGCAGACCGGCAAGGCGCATCCCCATCTCGCACGCGATGAAGCGCACGCCCAGCTCGGCGCAGGCCGACAGCAGCGTCTCGAAATCGCCCACACCGGCAGCCCTCATCGCGGCATTGCGGGAGGCGGGCGTGGTGCCGTCGTCGCCGCGGTCCAGTTCCAGCCAGCCCTGCGGCCCGGCGAGGGCCCGCAACGCGCGCCCGGTGAAGAACAGGACCGTCCGGCGCCCCGTCGCCGCCGCCGTGGACGCCATGACCAAGGCGTAGTGGACGTGGTCGAAACCACCGGATTGCACGATTACGGCAAGGCTTTTGGCACCATCCATCGCACGTCTCCAGTGGGTCGGAACGGCCACTGGATGAATGTACCACAATCCGGAGTGGAATGCTTCGACAGTCCGCGTTCTTGCCCTTCGCGTGACGGGTACGGACCCGGCTCATTGATGGCCGGCATTGCGCGCGGATGGCCGGATTGCGGCGCAGTCTTTCGACGGCCGCGATGGAATCCCGGCCCCGGCTGTTGGTTCCTGAACGGTCAGGCAGCGGTCGGGTGGACACATGTCCAATCGACCCAAGGCGGGAACGGTTCCGATGGGGCGTTCGCCGATGCCAGCCCGGGGGCGGGTGCCGATTTCGGCGTCGCCGAAAACCCCAGGGGGAGGAAAGCATGGACATGCATCCCAGCGAGTCCCGCTCGGGCGAGACCGCGTCACCGGACACGTCGGAACGCGTCCTGACCAACCGCCAGGGTCATCCGATCACCGACAACCGGTCCCAGCGCACCGTCGGCAGCCGCGGCCCGGCCACGCTGGAGAACTACCAGTTCCTCGAGAAGATCACCCACTTCGACCGCGAGCGCATTCCCGAGCGGGTGGTGCATGCCCGCGGCTTCGTGTGCTACGGCGAGTTCGAAGCCACCGGAAAGATCGGCGACGAGCCGGCCTCCAAGTACACCCGTGCCAAGCTGTTCCAGGAGGCCGGCAAGAAGACCCCGCTGGCCATCCGCTTTTCCACCGTCATCGGCGGCCGGGACTCGTCCGAAGTGGCCCGCGATCCGCGCGGGTTCGCGGTGAAGTTCTACACCGAGGACGGAAACTGGGACTTGGTGGGCAACAACCTCGCGGTCTTCTTCATCCGCGACGCCGTCAAGTTCCCGGACGTCATCCACTCCTTGAAGCCCGACCCGGTGACCTTCCGCCAGGAGCCGAACCGGATCTTCGACTTCATGAGCCAGACGCCCGAATCCATGCACATGCTGACGCACCTGTTCAGCCCGCGCGGCATTCCGGCCAGCTACCGGCACATGGAAGGCTTCGGCGTCAACACGTACAAGATGGTCAACGCCCAGGGCGGGACCGTGCTGGTGAAGTACCATTTCCACCCGCGCTGCGGCCTCGCCAGCCTGACGGCGGAGGAGGCGGCCAGGGTGCAGGGCCAGGACCTCGGCTCCGCCTCCAAGGATCTGTTCCTGGCCATCGAGCGCGGCGAGTACCCGCAGTGGGACATGTTTATCCAGATCATGGAGGACCACGAACATCCCGAACTGGACTGGGACCCGCTGGACGACACCAAGATCTGGCCGGAAAAGGACTTCCCGCTGCGGCATGCCGGCGTCATGACGTTGAACCGCAACGTCGAGGACTTCTTCAATGAGAACGAGCAGATCGCCATGGGCACCGGGGTGCTGGTGGACGGGCTCGACTTCTCCGACGACAAGATGCTGGTCGGCCGGACCTTTTCCTACTCCGACACCCAGCGCTACCGCGTCGGCCCGAACTACCTGCAACTGCCGGTCAACCAAGCGAAGAACGCCAAGGTGGCCACCAACCTGTCCGGCGGGCAGATGTCCTTCCACCGCGATCTGGCACCGGGTCAGAACCCGCATGTGAACTACGAGCCGTCCATCCACAACGGCCTGCACGAGTCGCCGCGGGAGGAGCCGAACAATGCCCCCGAAATCCACGGCCGGCTGACCCGCAGCGTGATCGAGCGCCGGAACGACTACGTCCAGGCCCGGGGCCGCTACTGCACCATGATGGACTGGGAGCGCGACGACTTGGTCCTGAACATGGGCACGCTGCTCGGTCAGTGCGAACGCGACGTGCAGGAGCGCATGCTGTGGCACCTGCTGTTGGTCCATGACGACTACGGCAACCGGGTCGGCCAGATGATCGGCATGACGGCCGACGATGTCCGGCATCTCCAGCCGCTTCCCAAGCAGGTGCTGACCGGCGAGGACCAGCGCCGGCTGCAGAACCTCGGCCGGAACGGCGACGGGATCGACTCGACCGTCTGGGGCCAGTGGACCAGTTCGGTCAAGAACCGCAAGGCCACCGCCGAGGAGGTCCTGGCCGTCATTCCGACCAGGGCCATGAACCAGCTCAAGGGGCAGGCCGCCGATTAGGCCAAGGGGGGCGGAACCCAGGAAGCGGGGCGGTGATGTGTGCGCCGCCCCGTTTCGTGTCAGGCCGGCGGGCTCGCGGCCGCGCCGCAACAGGGGCAGTCGGGTTTGCGCCGGATCCGCACCTTGCGGAACGTCGTCCCGAGCGCGTCGTACAGCAGCATCCACCCGGACAGGCTGTCGCCGATCCCCAGCAGTTCCTTCAGCACCTCGGTCGCCTGCACGGATCCGACGGCGCCGGCCAGCGCCCCCAGGATGCCCGCCTGTCCGCACGAGGGCACCAGGCCGGGCGGAGGCGGGTTCGGAAAGACGCAGCGGTAACAGGGGTGCGGGTCGCCCAGGTGCGCCTTGAAGGTGGCGATCTGCCCGTCGAACCGCAGCATCGCGGCCGAAACCAGGGGGCGGCCGAGGGCGAAGCAGGTGTCGTTCAGCAGGTAGCGGGTGTCG
>DASQNC010000031.1 GCA_035645145.1 Azospirillaceae bacterium
CGGGCCGGCCCGAAGGATGCTCGGTGAAAACGACGGTCCTGTAAAACGCGGCGCCGGCCGAAACCGGTCCTCCGCGACCCACATGGCCGCCGCCCGCGCATCCCTTCTCGCACAGACGACTTATACAATTGTCAAAGATCCAGCGGCGCCCGTTTCCGTTCGCCATCCCCACCGCTCGGCGTCGCCCGGTTTCCCAGGTCCGCCTCACCGCGGGCGCTCTATCTAGCGATCCGGTCCTTTCGATGCAAGCCCTTTTTTTCAGGCTCGATCTTCCGGTCCGGAAGCCCCGCCTTCGACCCGAGGGCCGTCGGCGAGGAGGGGGTATATAGGGGCGGCCTCGGGGGGTGTAAAGCGGTTTTTTCCGCCCCCGTGAAGATTCCGGGTCCCCCTTGTTCCGGTCCTTGGGGGATGCCGTCAGAGCAATCCCAGCGCGCGCAGCTCCTCGCGCAGTTCGGGGGGCATTTCGGCCGCCCCCTCCCCCGCCGAAGCGAGATCGGGCGGGGCGTCGGCCGGCTTCAGATAACGCCATCCCTGGAAAGCCTTGCGCGGTGACGGCAGGGTTTCCACGAGTTGCGGTTCCAGCAGGATGCGGCAGAAGGGCTTGCCCTCGCCGTCCACGTCGGTTTCGAACCCGAGCAGGCGCTGGCGGCAGCGGACGGCCCCCTTCACCACCCAGTACATGCAGCCGCCGTCGGCCAACTCGTCGACGCGGGTGGGCGCGCGCCGGGTCCAGCCCGGCACCACCGGCCGGCCGTCGCGCTGGATGATTCGGTCCGCCTGCACGCGGGCGAGGTGGTCGACGTCGGTGATGCCGACTGCGAGCTTGATGAGGTGGAGGGCCATCGGACGGTTTGGATCGGAAGGAAAGCCCCTTGTCCGGGGCGCCGCCATCATCTGGCGTGGCTTCGATCACCCGTCCAGCGGGCACGGCACCCCGCCCCGCCGATCCCCCTTCAGCCGGCCGGAATCGCGTTGACGGCGCGGCACTGGGCCTCGAACCCGTCGGAGATGAACTCCGGCCGCTTGTAGAATCCCTTCAGCCAAGCCGCGAGCATGCACAGCTCTTCGAGCTTCAGAACCTCGTCCAACGTCCCACCGGGGAAGGTCACGGTGAAGGAGTCGGCAATGAATTCGAGCACCTGCTCGACCTGCTCCAATGACAGGCCGATGTCGCCCTCGAGCTTCGCATCGCGGACCAGAACCTTCTCCTCGACGCCATATTCGTCGCGGATCAGTTTCACGATCCAGCGGAACATGTGCATCCAGTTCTTGACGTCCTCAATGGACCGCGACATCCGGTTCTCAGTCCGACAAGGCTTGGGCGGCGCAACTGTACCGCGACTTCGTTAAAAGTCGATTTTCAAATGCGTGCACCATCCCGCACCAGGTCCCGCGAAGCACCCTTGCGGGGACTTGGCGTCAGTCCCGCCGGGATGCCAATGCCAGCCCGACCTTGCTCGCGTTCGGGCGCTTCAGTTCGGCGGAAATCCAGTCGCCGGTGGCCGCCACACGGCCGAGGTCGGCCCCCGTCTCGAACCCCATTCCGTCCAGCATGTACAGGACGTCCTCGGTCGCCACGTTCCCGGACGCCCCCTTTGCATAGGGGCAGCCGCCCAATCCGGCGACCGAGCTGTCGACCACCCGCACACCGGCCTCCAGGCACGCCAGGATGTTGGCCAGCGCCTGGCCATAGGTGTCGTGGAAATGCACCGCCAGGGACGCGACCGGCACATCCCCGGACACGCGGCGGATCAGATCCCGCGCGGCCTTGGGCGTGCCCACGCCGATGGTATCGCCCAGCGAAACCTCGTAGCAGCCCATCGCCATGAGCTCGGCCGCAACCCATGCCACGCGCCCCGGATCCACGGCCCCCTCGTACGGGCATCCCAGCACACACGAAACATAGCCGCGCACACGGATGCCGCGGGCCTTGGCGGCGTCCACCACCGGGCGGAACCGGTCCAGGCTTTCCGCGATCGAGCAGTTGATGTTCTTCTGGGAAAAGCTTTCGGACGCGGCACCGAAAACCGCCACCTCGTCCACGCCGGCCTCGATGGCGGCCTCCAGCCCCTTCATGTTGGGCACCAGCACCGGATAGCGCACACCCGGCCGCCGATGGATGCCGGCCAGCACCTCCGCCGTGCCGGCCATCTGCGGCACCCACTTGGGCGAGACGAAGGACCCGGCCTCGATGGTCTCAAGGCCGGCTTCCGCCAGCCGGTCGATCAACGTGATCTTGGTGGCGGTGGGAATGATGGTCTTTTCGTTTTGCAGCCCGTCGCGCGGGCCCACCTCGACGATGCGGATGCGGTCGGCCATGGCGTCGTCCCCTCCCCCGTCAAACAAACCTCAAGGCCCATCCCGCCAGCGGGAACGGCGGCGTGCCCAGGGAAACGCCCCCTGGAACAGATGGGGCACGAACGCCCGATCCACGAGATCGGGCCGTGCTCCGGGAGGGCCACCGGATCCCGCTCACACTTGCGGCTCGAACGCGATCAGGTCCTCGCCTTCGGGCACCTGTTCGCCCACCTTGAAGCGCACCGCGGCGACGGTCCCATCGACGGGCGCCTTGATGGCGTGTTCCATCTTCATGGCTTCCAACACCATGAGCGGCTGGCCCTTGGCGACCTTGGCGCCGGCCTCCACCAGCACCGCCACCACCTTGCCCGGCATGGGCGATTGCAGGCGGCCGGCACCGACTTCGTCGGCACCGGCGGCCGCCAGCGGATCGACGATCTGGAAGCGGTGCACGGCGCCGGCCCCAAACAGGGTCAACCCATCGCCGCGGCGCACCGCCGCCGCCACCTGGCGCACACCATCCAGATCGGCGCGCAAGGTGCCGTCCGGCTCCAGCGCACCGCGGGCCACCACCTCGCCCGAGGGCAGGCGCAGATGCCAGCCGTCGCGGCGGTAAACCAGCGGCACCAGCCGTTCGGTTTCGCCTTCGCGGAAGACGAGCGTGTCGTGCGCCTCGTCGTTCAGACGCCAGCCGTTGGTCCGGCCCCACGGGCTGTGGGGATCCGACGAGGCCGCCAAGGCCGCCCGCCCCGCCGCCTGCCGTTCCAGCAGCACGGCGAGCGCCGCCAGGGCCAACGTCTTGTCGTCCGCGGGCTTCGGCTCCGGCAGCAGGTCGGCGCGGTGGCGCTCGATGAACCGGGTGTCGAGGTCGGCGGCGGCGAAGGCCGGATGCGCCGCGATGGCCGACAGGAACGCCGTGTTGGTCGCAAGCCCCACCACCTGCGTGTCCGCCAGGGCGCCCGACAGGCGCCGCACCGCAGCCTCGCGCGTTTCGTCCCAGACGATCAGCTTGGCGATCATCGGATCGTAGTGGATGGAGATGGCGTCCCCCGACCGGACGCCGGCATCCACCCGCACATGCGGTCCGGCTTCCGGGAAGCGGAGGTGGTCGAGCCGCCCGGTCTGGGGCAGGAAGTCGCGCTGCGGATCCTCGGCGTACAGCCGCACCTCGATGGCATGGCCGCGGATGGACAACTGGTCCTGGCCGAGCGGCAGGCGCCCGCCGGCCGCCACCCGCAACTGCCACTCCACCAGGTCCTGTCCGGTGATCAGCTCGGTGACCGGATGCTCCACCTGCAGGCGGGTGTTCATCTCCATGAAGTAGAAGGAGCCGTCCTGGTCCAGCAGGAACTCGACCGTGCCGGCGCCGACATAGCCGATGGCCTTGGCGGCGGCGACCGCGGCCTCGCCCATGCGCCGGCGGACCGCCGGATCCATGCCGGGGGCCGGCGCCTCCTCCACCACCTTCTGGTGCCGGCGCTGGATCGAGCAGTCGCGCTCGAACAGGTACACGCAATTGCCGTGCCCGTCGGCGAAGACCTGGATTTCCACGTGGCGCGGCCGGGTCAGATAGCGTTCGATCAGCACCCGGTCGTCGCCGAACGCGCCCGCGGCCTCGCGCTTGGCGCCGGCCAACTGGTCGGCGAAGTCGGCCGCGCGTTCAACCACGCGCATCCCCTTGCCGCCGCCCCCCGCCGACGCCTTGATCAGCACCGGGAATCCGATCCGCTCGGCCTCGGCCGCCAAACGCGCCGGCTGCTGGTCCTCGCCGTGGTAGCCGGGGACAAGCGGCACCCCGGCCTCGGCCATCAGGGCCTTGGCCTCGCTCTTGCCGCCCATGGCGCGGATCGCCGAGGGCGGCGGCCCGATGAAGACGATGCCGGCGGCCGCACAGGCCTCCGCGAAGGCCGCATTCTCGGACAGGAAGCCATAGCCGGGATGCACGGCCTGGGCGCCGGTGCGGCGGCAGGCATCCACCACGGCCTCGATCCGCAGATAGCTTTCCCGCGGGGGTGGCGGGCCGATGCGCACTGCCTCGTCCGCCATCCGGACATGCAGCGCGTCGGCGTCCGCATCGGAATAGACGGCAACGGTGCGCACACCCAGGCGGCGGGCGGTGCGGATGACGCGGCAGGCGATCTCGCCGCGGTTGGCTATCAGGATCTTGTCGAACATGGACGCCAAGGCATGATCCAAATTTTCGCAACCCTATCCCCCGGGCGACGGCAGGCCAAGGGGGCGGGTCGGCTAGGCCAAAGGGCGGAACGAGGTGGCTAGTTGCGCACCCAGTCCGGTTTGCGTTTTTCCAGGAACGCGCCGACGCCTTCCCGTCCGGCCGGGCTGGCGCGCTGGGCGGCGATCCGTTCCGCGGTGTCGCGGACCACGGCCTCGTCGGTCGGTCGCCGGGCCACCGCGAAGATCAGATCCTTCGACGCCGCCTGGGCATCGGGCGCCCCTTCCATCAAACGGGCCACCACCCGATCGACGGCGGCGTCCAGCATGTGGCCGGGCACCACCTCGTGCACCAGGCCCAGCCGGTGCGCCTCCACCGCCGACAGGCGCTCGGCGGTCAGGAAGTACCGCCGAGCCGCGCGTTCGCCGATGGCGGCGATCACGTAGGGACTGATGACCGCGGGGATCAGTCCCAGCTTGACCTCGGTCAGGGCGAAGCTCGCCTGGTCGGAAGCGATGGCGATGTCGCAGCAGGCCACGAGGCCCACACCGCCGCCGTACGCCGGCCCCTGCACCGCCGCCACGACCGGCTTCGGGCATCGGTCGATGGCCCGCATCAGGCCCGCCAACCCCATGGCGTCGGCCACGTTCTCGGCATGGGAGTAACCGGCCATCCGCTTCATCCAGGTCAGGTCGGCGCCAGCGGAAAAGCTTTTGCCGTTGCCGCGCAGGATGACGCACCGCACCTCCGGCGCACGCCCCAGCCGGTCGAAGGCGGCCGTCAGGTCGGCGATGACCTTGTCGTTGAAGGCGTTGTGGACCTCGGGACGGTTCATGGCCACCGTCGCCACCCCGTCCTCCCGGACGATGGTGAGGATGTCCGGGCCCTGCTGGCCATCGGCCCTTTGCATGGTCTGATCGGTCACGGTGCCCTCCTGACGGGAAAAACGCGTGCTTGCGGACGTTTGCGCCGGGTCACATCCGGAAGACGCCGAACCGGGTGGGCTCCACCGGCGCGTTGAGCGCGGCTGACAGGCTGAGGCCCAGCACCATCCGGCTTTCGGCCGGATCCAGGATGCCGTCGTCCCACAGGCGCGCCGATGCGAAATAGGGATGCCCCTGGGTTTCGTACTGCTCGCGGATGGGGGCCTTGAACGCCTCCTCCTCCTCCGCGGACCAGGTCTTGCCCTGGGCCTCGATGTTGTCGCGCCGCACGGTGGCGAGCACGGACGCCGCCTGCTCGCCACCCATGACGCTGATCCGCGCGTTCGGCCACATCCACAGGAAGCGGGGGGAATAGGCGCGGCCGCACATGCCGTAGTTGCCCGCGCCGAAGCTGCCGCCGATGATCATGGTGATCTTCGGCACGGCGGCGCAGGCGACCGCGGTCACCATCTTCGCACCATCCTTGGCGATGCCGCCGCTCTCGTACTTCCGGCCGACCATGAACCCGGTGATGTTCTGCAGGAAGACGAGCGGGATGCCGCGCTGGCTGCACAGCTCGATGAAGTGGGCGCCCTTCAGCGCGCTTTCCGAGAACAGGATGCCGTTGTTGGCGACGATCCCCACGGGATAGCCGAACAGGTGGGCGAAGCCGCAGACCAGCGTCGTGCCGTAGAGCTGCTTGAACTCGTCGAACTCGCTGCCGTCGACGATGCGCGCGATCACCTCGCGCACGTCATAGGGTTTGCGCGGATCGGCGGGGATCAGCCCGTACAGCTCCTCCGGGTCGTAGAGGGGTTCGCGCGGCTCGCGCATGGCCACGCCGGGCTGCTTCACGTGGTTCAGGTTCGCCACGATCCGCCGTGCGATGCCGAGCGCATGACGGTCGTTCAAGGCGTAGTGGTCGGTCACACCCGACGTGCGGCTGTGAACGTCGGCGCCGCCCAGATCCTCGGCCGACACCACTTCGCCGGTGGCGGCCTTCACCAGCGGCGGCCCACCCAGGAAGATGGTTCCCTGGTTCCGCACGATGACGCTCTCGTCCGACATCGCCGGGACATAGGCGCCGCCGGCCGTGCAACTGCCCATCACCACGGCGATCTGGGGAATGCCGGCGGCCGACATGTTGGCCTGGTTGAAGAAGATGCGGCCGAAATGGTCGCGGTCGGGGAAGACCTCGTCCTGGTTGGGCAGGTTGGCGCCGCCGGAATCCACCAGATAGATGCAGGGCAGCCGGTTCTGCATCGCGATTTCCTGCGCGCGCAGATGCTTTTTCACCGTCAGGGGATAGTAGGTCCCGCCCTTCACCGTCGCATCGTTGGCGACCACCACGCACTCGCGTCCGGCCACACGGCCGATGCCGGTCAGGATGCCGGCCGCCGGCACGTCCTCGTCATAGACCCCGTGGGCGGCGAGCTGCGACAGCTCCAGGTAGGGCGTTCCCGGATCCAGCAGCATGCGGACCCGGTCGCGGGGCAGGAGCTTGCCGCGCGCCAGATGCCGCTCGCGCGCCTTCTCACCCCCGCCCTGCTTCACCCGGCCGACGAGGGTGCGCAGATCCGCCACAAGGCGGCGCATCTGCGCAGCGTTCTCGGCAAACCCATCGGAACGGACATCGAGCTGGGACTTGATCACCGGCATGGTTGCAACCCGCGCATTCGAAAGACGCAGGAGACTAGCGCCGGAAATGCCGTCTGTCAGCGGACACCCGAAATACGGAAGGTGCGCCCCGTCAGTAGGGGCGGTCGTCGAGAATACGGATCAACCCCTTCACGCTCTTCCAGGCGAGGTAAAGCCACGCGAACCCGGCCAGGACCCAGGACACGGGGATCAGAATGATCGTCCACCAGATCAGGAACGCCACCACCGACAACAGGAACGAGACCCAGAACGCCCGTATCTGGTTGTTGAAGTGGCTCTCATAGACGGACCCCTGCGCCCCGGCCTTGCGCAGGTGCGCGATGACCACGCCCAGGAGCGCAGGGAATGCGGTGAACAGCGACAACAGGTAGAGGCCATAGACGGCGATCGCCAAGGTCCGGTCGCTGTCGCGGCCAACGTGGCCCGTTCGCGGATCATCGTAGACACGGTAGGACATGACGGGCCCCGGAAGGTTGGCATTCACCTTGATATGGGGTGCCATCGGGAGCGGACGAGACCCGCGCCACGACCGGCTCGGCGCCCCCCGGCGTCACCGCGCCCGGATGTCCTGCAGCAGGCGCGCCAGATCCTCCTTGCGGAACGGCTTTTGCAGAACCGGCACGTCGGCAAACGCGGGATTCATGCCGCGCACCCCGTAGCTGGTCGCGAAGATGAACGGGATCCCGCGGGCCCGCAGCGCCTCGGCCGCCGGGTAGCTGGTC
>DASQNC010000032.1 GCA_035645145.1 Azospirillaceae bacterium
TGGCTTAGAGCTCCTAACGGAATGCGGCTCGGAGGCGGCGCCAGCAGATCAGCGAGCATGCGAGCTTGAGGAACGCCTCGTGGATGTCGTCGCGGATCTCCCAGCGGATCCGTAGGCGGCCGAACCAGTGCAGCAGCGCGATCGTCTGCTCGACGACCCACCGCTTGGTCCCCAGGCCGGATCCGTGGTCGGTGCCGCGACGGGCGATGACGGGCTTGATGCCCTTGGCCCAGACCTGGCGGCGGTAGCAGTCGTGGTCGTAGCCGCGGTCTGCGTAGAGTTCCCGTGGTCGCTGCCGCGGCCGCCCCCGTTTGCCGTGGATCGGCGGGATCGCCGTCAGAAGCGGCATGAGCTGGGTGATGTCGTTGCGGTTGCCGCCGGTCAGCGCCACCGCGAGCGGGACGCCGGTGGCATCGCAGATCAGGTGGTGTTTGGAGCCCGGCCGGCCCCGGTCGACCGGGCTCCGGCCGGTTTTGGGCCGCCCTTGAGCGCCCGGATGTGGGAGCTGTCGATCACCGCCCTCGACATGTCCAGCCGATCGGCGGCCCGCAGCTCGGCCAGCAGCACCTCATGCAGGCGTTGCCAGCCACCGGCGTTGTTCCAGTCCCGCAGTCGGCGCCAGCAGGTCATGCCTGAGCCGAAGCCCAGCTCGGCTGGCAGCCACTCCCATCGGATGCCCGTGTAGAGGACGAAGAGGATGCCGCACAGCACCTTGCGGTCATCCAGCGCCTTCCGGCCCGGGTGCCGATGCCGGCGCTGCCGGACGGGCAGCAAGGGCTCAATCCGCACCCACAACTCATCGCCGACCAGCCACGGTTGGGGATCACGCTTCCTCACACCCAACCAACCGAGTCACCCAGCGGAAAGACACGCCCCAACCACATTCCGTTAGGAGCTCTAAGCCCCCGCAGCGCGGGAGGCTGCTCCACTGATGAACGAATGACGACCGAGTGCGCTTTCCTGTCGCCCCGTCAGCTCCTGCGCCCGACTGCCTTCGCTTGGCCGTGCGCCCAGCCCGCAACAACCGCGCCGATGGCGACGGCGACGAGGTAGACGGTGATGCTCGCCGCGAATCCGCCTGGCAGCCAGCCGAGTAGGCCGGCGTTGCTGTGGTCGACAAGCTGGCGGATCGCTCCCTGCCCCCCAAGGACGATGAGAGCCACACCGAGGATCTGTAAGACGTCGTACTTCACGTGATGCCCTCCGGCGCTCAAGATGTCGCTGCCGCGGCTGAAGCACCGCGAAGAACGGTGGTGAACCATGTGTAAACGGGAGCGAGTGTTGGTGATGCAGGCCATCCATTGATCGTCGCCAGGAGCTGCCAATAGCGCTTGGCGTGTGGGTCAACGGTCATCTGCAGGCGGGCGACGAGCCAGCGGCGCAGCTCGCCGTCGCCAGCACGCTCGAATGCGTGGCCGTAGAGGCCGCTCAGTGATTCGGCAGGGGGTGCGGCTTTGGCGGAGGCTGGGAGGATGCCGGCGGATACGGCTTCGTCGATTCGTTCACGCATCGCTTGGTTGAGACCGTCGTGCAGGCCGCTGACGTCCTGCTGGGATGGCTCTTTCGCCTGCTCCTCAGCTATGCGCCGTACCGCGGTAGGGAAGTCTGGGTTCTGGCAGAGTTCGGCGAGTTCCACCCAGGCCCCGACCTGTTCAGGCGTGGGATCGTCGGGGAGTTCGGGCAGTGCGGATCGCATGAGGGTCACAAACTCCGGGTTGGCGTCAAACCCTCTGAAGGCGTCGTCGATGAAGTCGGTTACGAGCCGGCGTTGTTCAGACTGGGACAGCGTGGCGAGTCGATGCATGAGGTCTATCTCCAGGGTGGTGGGGCCGCGTCTGGCGACTGCTCGTAGTACTGCCCGGCGCAGGCGTAGGGTCTGGATCTGTACGTCCAGGGCGTCTGCGTGTGCTTCGGCGACTTCTGGTATGGATGCCTCCCGGTCCAGCACCTTGCGCACGGTCGCCAGGTCGAGCCCGAGGTCGCGCAGCGTGCGGGCCAGATCCAGGCGTGCGAGTGCGTCGAGGCCGTAAAGCCGGTAGCCCGCCGGGCTGCGGTCGGTCGGCGGGACGATGCCCTGGTCGGAGTAGTACCGGATGGTCTTCACCGTCAGACCGGTCCGGCGGGATAGTTCTCCGATGGAATAGAGCGTGTCGCTGTCCATGCCCCCAGCTTGACGTCTCCCCCCACGGGAGACTCAACCGGGCATTCCGAGGTGAACGGCACGCTGGGACCCGGGCGGCGGACCAATCGGTGAAGCGTCGATGCGCGGTCGCCCCCGACGGGCCGAAGAACGGCGGCAGTTGCCGCCAGGTACAGCCCGTCGTGGCCCACGAAGATGATCGCTGCGAGGACCTCGCGGCCCCCGTACCGCCGCCGACCCTCACCGTGCGGCCGCACTGGAGCAGACGGCACCACACGTTGAAACAGCTTCCACAAAACTTCCGGCACCAGCGTCTCGATCACGTCCGCTTTCATGCCCGGAAAATGCCTGCTCACGACCACGGCATGGCAACTACTGTCCTTTGGCATGCAACTGACCGTTCTCGGCGGCTGCGGAGCGTGGCCCACCGCAGTCCAGGCATGCAGCGGCTACCTCGTCGAATACGCGGGCTTCCGCCTGCTCATCGACCCCGGGTACGCCACGCTGCCACGCCTGCTCGACCACAGCACCGCTGACGCCATTGACGCCGTGCTGATCAGTCACGGGCACCCCGACCACTGCGCCGACCTTAACCCTCTCCTGCGTGCCCGGGGCCTGAGTGAAACGCCACCGCCTGCACTGCCTGTATACGCACCCCACGGCGCCGCCGATGCCGTTCTCGCGCTCGACAAACCGAGCATGCTCGCCGAGGCGTACCAGCTTCGCGAGTTCCAACCAGGCGACCGGTTCGACATCGGCCCGTTCAAAACCGACACCTGGCTCCTGCCGCACTTCGTGCCCAACGCCGGCATCCGGCTGACCACACCGGAAGCCGTGCTCGCCTACACCGGCGACACCGGTCCAAGCCCTGACATCCTGCGCCTCGCTCAAGGTGCTGACCTGCTGTTGTCAGAAGCCACATACGTCCGCGAGGTACCGACTGCCGATGCACCGTATCTGCTGACCGCACGCCTGGCCGGCCAGTACGCCAGCCAGGCAGGTACTGCCAGCCTCATGCTCACCCACCTGTGGCCAGGAACAGATCCAAAAGCCGCACACGAGACAGCCGCAAAAGCCTTCCGACACCCCATCTACGTTGCCACCCCCGGGCTCGTCACCAACCTCGCCAGTGGAAGCGGTCATACGGTCTGGAGCACCCAGTGACGCGGACGCCTGACGCTGGCAGAACGACCATGCCGCGTTCCTAATGAGACGACGTCTTAGAGCTCCTAACGGAATGTGGTTGGGGCGTGTCTTTCCGCTGGGTGACTCGGTTGGTTGGGTGTGAGGAAGCGTGATCCCCAACCGTGGCTGGTCGGCGATGAGTTGTGGGTGCGGATTGAGCCCTTGCTGCC
>DASQNC010000033.1 GCA_035645145.1 Azospirillaceae bacterium
GACCAGCTACCCGGCGGCCGAGGCGCTGCGGGCCCGCGGGATCCCGTTCATCTTCGCGACCAGCTACGGGGTGCGCGGCATGAATCCCGCGTTTGCCGACGTGCCGGTTCTGCAAAAGCCGTTCCGCAAGGAGGATCTGGCCCGCCTGCTGCAGGACATCCGGGCGCGGTGACGCCGGGGGGCGCCGGGCCGGTCGTGGCCCGGGTCTCGCCCGCTATTGATCCGGCAGCCACAACTCCAAAAGACCGGGTGCCATCTCGTCGCCCAATGGCTTGGCGGACCGCGCACGGAAGCGGCGGGCCTCCGCCACGTACCAGTCCATCACCTGCGCCAGGCGCTGTGCCGCGGCCTCGTCCTGGCCATGGTAATAGCGCACGCCGGGGAGGTCGGTCCGGTTCCGCGATGTCCGGAGCGTCGCCCGCGGGAACCCATAGCTTTGCAGGTAGCGGGCGATCCGCTGCGCCGCTTCCTCGTCCCCCGGTCCGCCGCCGTGGTGGATGACCAAGCGGGCGTGGCGTCGGGCCTGGGGCGGGTCCGGTGGACGCGTCTGGCTGGCGACCTGCCGGGACTTCGGTGGCTCGGGCCTTGTCGTGGGGGGAGCGGGCGAAGGTGCGGGGGGCGGTGGGATGGTGGTCTTGACGTCTGCAACGCCGTCCGGCCCGTCGGCGGTCGGGAACGGTTCGGTATCGTGATCCGGAACAGGTGCGGTTGGCTGTGCAGCCAGGGGCTGCACCGATACCGGCGGCGCCACCGATTCCCCGAACGGCTCGGGGATCGGCGTGGGGGCGGCCTCGGCGGCCATGCCGCCCGGCCAAGCGACTGGCCGGTACGGTGGATGTTCCGGCAGCCACATCATCGCCGTCACCACGGCCGCAGCCCCGACGAGCACGCCCGAGGCGAACAGGGCGGCGCCACCGATCCGCATCCGCCACCGCGCCGGAGATGGCGACAGGATTACGGGCGCCGACGGGACAGTATCGGATTCCGGCGCTTCATGGCGCCCCGCACCGGCTGGATCGGCGCCCTGGTCGTCCGATCCCACTGCCGGCCCTCCAACGGACTCCGCAAAGGGTTCCAGGGCGGCATCGGCCAGGGCAGGGACGGTGGATGCGGGGCCGGTTTCGGTCGGGCGGTGGCCGGCGTCCGAAATGCCGTTTGGACCGGGGGGCGGGCGGGGCGGGCCGACCCGCCGCGAAAACGAAGGCACGCCCGGCCAGACCTCGAGCCCGTCTTCCTTCTGGGGACCGTTCTGGGAGGTCATTCCTGCCGGTGGAGCATGAGTCCGCTGAAAATCCGCCGAACGGTATGGGCTCCCGCCAGGCGGGCCAAGCGCGCGGGCGGACTACCATGGAGCAACGGGCACTTCGCCGCTGGGAGCCGCTCGTCGGTGGCAGAACGGGGGCCGCACGCGTCCCGCAATACCCGTCATGCCTGCAGTAGGAAGTGAAGGACCCGTTCCGGTAAGTATCCGGCTCCGCGGTGCCGGCTCACCCGCGTATCCACCCGCTCCATGGCCTTTGCCTATCCAAATGGATAGGTGTCGCATCCGTCATGAACATACGGCTGGCGTTGCCGTCATCCAATAATCTGGTTAAATTGATTGTATGTCGTCTCTGTCGAATTTTGCCCTGCCGATCGGGGCGGACCTGGTCCGCTTTGTCCAGGATGAGGTCGCGTCCGGCCGGTACGCAAGTGCCGCCGATGTCGTGGAAACCGCGTTGCAACGCATGCGGGAGACCGGCACACGGGAGACCGGCACACGGGAGACCGGCACACGGGGGGGCGAATGCGCCAACGGCGAATGCACGGCTGCGGTCGGGGACTTGGATGCGTGCGAGGAACTGCTGGGCAGTATCCTGAATGCGTCCGGTCTGTGCGCCGGCATCATGGAGCTGCTGGACGACGACATTCTCTATCCCGTGTTGAACCGCAAAGCGGCCGAGTGCCATGGCATGTGCGGAGCGGGCCGGGCCGGGGCCCGCGCCTCGGAGGTCGGTCTTACACGCGAGGAAATCGACAAATGGCTGGTCTTCCTGCGCGATTGCCTGGACCGCGGGAAGTCCGTCTCGGCCGAATACCCGTACCGGGCTGCGGCCGAGGTGACGGGCTGGTTCGTCGGCATGTTCACGCCGCTGCCGCCGGGACCGACGGGGCGCCCGCGGGTGTCGTTCATCTGCATCGACATCAGCGAGCGTAAGGAGACGGAGGAGCTTCAGATGCTCCTCGTCAACGAGCTGAACCACAGGGTCAAGAACACGCTCGCCACCGTGCAGTCCATCGTGTCGCAGACGCTGCGAACCAACGAGGTGCCGGAGACGGTCCGTGACACGCTGGATGCGCGGCTCCTGGCCTTGTCCGCCGCGCACGACGTCCTGACCGCCCAGGACTGGCGCACCGCGGACGTCTCGGAAATCGTGTGGTCCGCCGTCGCGCCCTACCGGATCGACGGGGTCGACCGGTTCACG
>DASQNC010000034.1 GCA_035645145.1 Azospirillaceae bacterium
CGATTTATCCACACTTGACCTCTCAGACGCTATCCTCGGCGGGTTCGCAGGTCCAACGCCGAGATATGATCGTGTCCGTCTCCGGCCTGGTGTCGTACACCTCGGAGTCGGAGCCTTCGTGCGTGCTCATCAGGCGCTCTATACAGAGGATCTCCTCGAGACTGCACCGGGAGACTGGGGCATCATCGGCGTGAGCTTAGAGCCCATCCGGGAAGTTTGGACTCCGGATCAGAGGTTTGCTGAAAGGCGTCGCAGCATGAGGCGGATCATGGCCAGGCGGACGAAGGTTGCGGCTTTGCGGGCGTGGCGCTCGTAGTCTCGGGCGAGCCGGCGGCAGCGGCTGATCCAAGCGAGGGTGCGCTCGACGATCCAGCGCTTCGGGAGGACGACAAAGCGGTGCCGGTCGCAGCGGCGGACGATCTGAAGCTCCCACCGGCCAGTCCGGGCGACGGCGGCTTCCATCTTCTGCCCCTGGTAGCCGGCGTCGCCGATGATGCGCTCGACAAAGGGAAAGCTCCGCCGCGCCTCCCGGAGCAGCGCCTCCGCCCCGTCCCGGTCCTGCACGCTGGCCGGGTGGACGGTGACGGCGAGCAGCAAGCCGAGCGTGTCGGTCAGGACGTGGCGCTTGCGGCCGACCACCTTTTTGCCGGCATCGTAGCCGGACGGATCAAGCGAAGCCCCCCTTTGAGGGCGCCCTTCGCGGTCTGGCTGTCGATGATGGCCGTCGTCGGGCTCGCCTCCCGGCCCGCCTTCTCCCGGACCTCGACGTAGAGCACGTGGTGGATGCGGCCCAGCGTGCCGTCCCAGTCCCAGAGATCCAGGTACTCCCAGACCGTGCTGCGGGGCGGCAGGTCCTTCGGCAGCGCCTTCCACTGGCACCCCGTCCAGAGCACGGAGAAGATGGCGTTCAGGACCTCTCGGACGTCCACCGTCCGAGGCCGACCGCCGCGCTTCGCCGGGCGGATCAACGGCGCGACCAGCAACCACTCGGCGTCGGTCAGATCGCTGTCATATCGCAGGCCGCGCCGATCCGCTGCCGCTCGATGTTCCGGCTTCCACATGAGGCACCTTCCCCCGACTCAGGTGCCGCACAAGGAATCACAACCGATTCCAGAGACTCAACTCCTTTCCGGATGGGCTCTGAGAGCCGCGCTCCGCATGAGCCGGAGCAAGTCCTGCTGCCACTCCGACAAGAACTGCAGCGACCTGCATCGCGGAACGAAGGGGGTAGGCGGAGCGCACAGGTGCCATAGCAATCTCTCCAATTCGGGAAGTTTCGGAGACCGGATCTCCCGGCTGCTGAGGGGTGTCGAAGCACCCCTGAGCCGGTCACATCCCGAGGTGATAAGCCGCCGATGTTGCGGCCGTCGTTCTTCGAAAGCCTATCGTGTTGCGGACCGGGCGGTTTGTTTCGGCACCGAAACGGCGACGGATCGACGGGCGACATCAAACGAAGCTGCGGACCCAGTATCGGATTTCGTATGGCCCTCCGAGCAGCGGCATCGTTTGTCGAGGAGATGGCATGAACTCGGTGCTGTCGCGGCGGTGGTTGGATTTGAGTGGCGTAGTCTCCGGGGTGCTCAACCCTGCTGATTCCGGCGTTCGCGCGCCGGAGTGGAGACCACGCCATGAGGAGCGATATCACGAAGGCTCGGGCCGGTGAGGCCGAGAGCCTGCTTTTCGACACCTGGTTTGATCCCATCGAAGACGGCCTGCGCGCCAGGGTGCGCGGCTTCATCGAAGCCATGATCGAGGAGGAGCTCACCACCGCTCTGTCGCGCCCGCGCTACGGCCGCCAAGCAGCCGGGCCGAACGGCGGGGAAGCAGCGGCTCCCGTCACGGGCCACCGGCACGGCCATCGCACCCGCCGGCTGACCGGCACATTCGGGCCGACCGAGATCGCGGTGCCGCGGGCCCGCATTGTCGGCCAGGACGGCACGACAAGCGAGTGGAAGAGCACCGACCTGCGCGCCTACCAGCGTCGCACGCTCGCCGCCGATGCGCTGATCGCCTCGACCTATCTGGCCGGCACCAACACCCGTCGGGTGCGCCGAGCGCTGGCGGCCGTCTTCGCCGGGGATGTCGGCAAGGACGTGGTCAGCCGGGTGTGGCGGAAGGTGAAGACGGACTGGGAGGCCTGGAACCGGCGCGACCTGAGCCAGGAGCCGATCGTGCGGCTGATCCTCGACGGCACGGTGGTGCGGGTGCGGCTCGACCGCAAGGCGACCGCGATCTCGCTCCTCGTGGTGATCGGCGTGCGCGAGGACGGGCAGAAGGTGCTGCTTGCGGCCAAGACCATGGGCGGGGAGACGACCGAGGCCTGGCGAGCCGTTCTCGACGACCTTGTCGCCCGTGGCCTGCGCCGGCCGCAG
>DASQNC010000035.1 GCA_035645145.1 Azospirillaceae bacterium
CCCGTCTCGGCCAGCCAACGCGCCAGCCCGGTTGCCGCCCGCAGTTCCAGCGCCGGCGCCCCCTGCTGGCCCGCGAGCCGCAGTGCCGCCCGATACTCCTGCTCGATGGCTTGGCGGCCCGAGCCCAGTCTGCGGAGGGCCTCCGCCCGTAGACGGTGCAGATCCGGCATGAACATCTGCTGGTGCGTGTCGACCGAAAGCTGCTCCACCTCGTCGAGGCGTTTCAGCACATCCTCGGCTTGCCCCATCTCGAGCCTTGCGCCAGCAATGAGCGTTCCGAGGAACGTGAGGTAGGCCCGCTGCTTGGCTTCGATGAGTTCGCGGTAGGTGCTTTCCATTTCGTCGGCGCCACGGCCCGGCTCACCCAGCCGTGTCTTCGCCCAGCCATTGACGATCTTCGCCAGCCGGACCGGAAGCCCCAGGTTGGCCTGTCCGGCCACATCCGCCAGGATTCCGGCATGGGCCCGCGCGCCTTCCGCATCGCCGACCATTATCGAGAAGAAGCCGGCGTACCAATAGGCGATCGTCCGGCTGAAGGGGTGCCCGAGGCTGTTCCCGAGGCGGATCGCCTCCCGGGAAACGCCGAGGGCCCGGTCGGCGAAGCCCGCCTGCCACAGGGCGCAGGCGCCGGTCCCGTGCGCGCAGACACCCGGATCGTGCGCCCCGTAGATCGCGAAATGACCCTGGTGCCGGTCGAAATCGTAGAGCGCCAGGCCGCGCTCGATGTCGTCCCGGGTCACCGCCACCTGCCCGCGCAGGAATGCGGTGGTCCAGCGGGCATGATGGGCCTGCAGCTTCATCTCGACATGTCCGACCCGTTCGGCCATGTCCACCAGCCGGTCGGCACGTTCCGATCCCGCGGGAAGATTGCCGGACAGGGAATGGAACATCCAATCCGTCCACCGCGCCCGGAAATGCAGGAGGTCATCCCCGAGGGGCGTGCTGACTTTGACCGCCTCCGCGGCGATGTGCCCGGTCTCGGCGGCCCCCGGCCCTTTGAGCGCAACGGTGGCCAACCCTTGGTCCAGGAGGAGTTGGGTTTCCTCGCGCGTTCGTTCCTCCGACGGGGGGTCGTTGCGGGCGAGCGCCAGAGCCTTGGCGAGATGGTTGATGGCCTCGGCAAAGCTCGAGCTGCCGAGCGCCTGCCGGCCGGCCAGCGTCCAATGGTGCTTGGCCCGCTCCTCCAGACCGGCCTCGCCGTAATGGCGGGCGAGCAGTTCGGGGGCGCGCTCCACAACGTCGGGGAAGCGCTGCACGAGCACCTCGGCGATGCGCGCGTGCAGCCACTGCCGCTTGCTTCTCAACAGGCTCCGATGGGCGGCGTCCTGCACCAGCGCATGCTTGAAGGTGTAGACCGATTCCGGTGGGCTGCCCTTCGCGAAGACCAGCTCCGCGGCGGTGAGCTGGTCGAGGGCGTCCTGGAGCTGGTCGTCGGGCAGCGGACTGACGGCGGCCAGCAGCTCGTAGCCGAACTCGCGGCCAATGGCGGCGCCGATCTGCGCGGTTTCCTTGACCGGCGCCAGGCGGTCGAGCCGCGCCATCAGGCTGTCGCGCAGCGTGGACGGGATCGCCAGCGTCGGGAGCGGTCCGGCCAGGGTGTAGCGGTCGGCCTCCTCCCGCAGGAAGCCGGTTTCGAGAACGGTCTTGGTCAGCTCCTCCACGAACAGCGGCACGCCGTCGGTCTTGGCAACGATCTGTTCGAGCACCTCGGGCGGCAACGGCTTGCCGCCCGTGACCCGCTCGACCAGGCTGGCGCTCTGGCGCTGGGCCAGGCGGGTGAGCGAATGGATGGTCAGATGCGACCGGTCCTTCCAGGGCGGGCCGAACTCCGGCCGGCATGTCATCAGCAGCAGGACCCGCGCGGACCCGACCCGGTGGACGATCGGGTTGAGGACATCGAGTGTGCTGGGATCGGCCCAGTGCAGATCCTCGAAGATGCACAGCACCGGATCCTTCCGGGCGAGCCCGAACAGTTGCTCGACCAGCGCCTCGATCGTCAATTCCCGCTGCCGTTGCGGGCTGTGGGCCAGCGGCGGGTAGCGCCCCTCGGTCGGGATCGACAGCAGTGCCGCGATCAGCGGAGCCGCCTCGCCGACGTGCTCCGTTCCCCTCGCCAGCAGGGCCTCCAGCTTGTCCAGCTTGACCGCGGCCGTGTCGTCGCGCGCGAAGTCGGCGGCACGCTCGATCTGGTCGATGATGGGGTGGAACGCGGTGCTGGTGAAGTAGGGCGAACACTGGTACCGCAGCCGGATGTGCGGCCCCGCCTCGATCCCGTCGCACACGGTCCGGACGATCCGGGACTTGCCGATGCCGGGCTCGCCGGACAGCAGCACCGCCTGCCCTTCGCCGTCGCTGGCCAGCCGCCAACGGTCGAGCAGCAGTGCGACCTCCTGCTCGCGTCCGACCATCGGTGTGAGCCCGCTCGAGCGCGCCTCGAACCGGCTCTCGACCGACCGCGTCCCGGTGACCTGCCAGACCGCCACCGGTTCCGCGAAGCCCTTCAGGGTCTGCGGCCCAAGCTCCTCCAGTTCAAACGTGCCGCCAATCAGCCGCCGCGTCGCCGGTCCGATCAAAACCGCGTTGGGTTGCGCCAGGGTTTGCAGCCGGGCCGCCAGATTGGGGGTCTCGCCGATGACGGCTTCCTCCTGGGCGGCGCCCGCGCCAACGAGGTCGCCGATCACGACCAGCCCGGTGGCGATGCCGATCCGGACCGCCAGAGGCTCGCCCTCCGGCGTGCGAAGCCGGCCGATGGCCCGGGTGATGGTCAGCCCGGCATGGATCGCGCGCTCGGCATCCTCCTCGTGCGCCCGCGGGTAGCCGAAATAGGCGAGCACGCCGTCGCCCATGTACTTCGCGACATGGCCGTCGAACCGGGAAATCTCCGCCGCAACCATGTTCTGGTAGGCTCGGATGAGATCGCTCATCTCCTCGGGATCGAGGCGCCCGGAAAGCTCCGTCGAGCCGACGAGGTCGACGAACATGATGGTCAGTTGCCGCCGTTCCGCGCCCGGCGGCGGTGCCCGGGCACGATCACGATCGTCCGGCGGGACCGGACGGCCGTCGCCACCGCGGGACACGTCGCGCAGCATGGCGATGGCGTCCAGCAGCTTGCGCCGGTGGCCGATCGAGACCACGCCGATGTCCTTCAGATCGTCGCCCGTCAGCCGCGGGAGCAGCCGGGCATCGATGTCGTGCTCGCGGAACGCCGGCTCGTACCGCTCCAGGCCCAGGTTCCGCAGCCAAGCCGCGATGTCCACCCTCCGCCTCCAATCGCCAGGGGTGTTTCCGGCCTCCAACGTCGCAGCCTACCCCAAGTCCGGGCGGGCGGCCCATGCAACGACGAGCACCGACGACCCCCATTGGGCACGGTCATAGCCCGTTTTTCCTGCATGGGCCGTGGGCGGTTCCGCCGCCGTGGCCGGCCGATGCGCACCCCGGGAACAGGCCCCTGGCTCCGGTCCCGAAGTGCGCCTTCGCATGGCCAGGGGAAACCTCGCAGAGCCAGGGCGCGGGCACCGATGCCCTGCGGCCTGGCTCAACGCGACGGATCCGTGCCGTGCTCCGGCAGGGTGAAGACCTGCTGAGGGTGCTCCACGCCCCGCAGGCGGTGGCGCCCCAGATCGACGAAGGGCTGGTCGACCTCCCGCGCGAAGGCGCGCGAGACGATCACCGGCCGGTCCAGCCGCTTGGCCAGGTCCAAAAGCCGGCTGGCCCGGTTCACGGCCGGGCCGATGACCGTGAAATCCAGCCGGTGGGGGGCGCCGACATTGCCGTAGGCCACCTCCCCCACGTGCAGCGCCAAACCGTGGAGCAAGGGCGCGCCGCCCGAGGACCGGCGCCGGGCGTTCTCGGCCTCGCTCCGCCGGCCGAACGCCTGTGCGGCCGCCAGGGCCTTCCGGCAGGCCGCCGCGCGGTCGCGCCCGGCCCAGGTCGGGAAGATCGCCAGCACGGCATCCCCGATGAACTTGAGCACCTCGCCGCCATGCGCCTCGACCACCTCCCCGATGATCCCGAACCAGGCGTTCAGGTGGTCCAGCACCTCGGGAATGGGTGACCGCTCGGACAGGAGGGTGAAGCCGCGCAGATCGGCGAACCAGATGGCCGCCTCGATCCGCTCGACGGCACCACGGTCCACGCGGCCCTCGATGATGCGCTGCCCGGTGCGGGGGCCGACATAGGTGTCGAGCAGGTCGACGGCGATGCGCCGCAGGACATGCCGCTCCAGGTACGGGCTGAGCCGCTTTGCGGCGACCTCCAGCCGATCGAGCGATGCCGGGTCGAAGCCTTCCGCCCGCCGGGTGGTGAACGAGATCACCGCGGTCCGGGTCCGATCCAGGAAGGGCAGCGGATACATGACGTAGTCCGTCGCGCCGGCCAGCCGCAACTCCTCGAGGAGCGGCATGTCGGGACAGGGGGCGTCGAGACGGCGTCGGAAGGGCTGTCCGGTTTCGTCGACGATCCGGGTCGGGCTGTTCAAATAGGACGGCGACGTGGCCGCCGTGGCCCGGTCGGACTCCCTCACCGACAGGCTCTGGTCTGTCCAGACATGCTGCCATCCGCCGACTTCCGGGTGCAGCACCTCCAGACCGAGGGAGGCACGCCAGACCGGCGCTATGGTCGGGACGACATGGCGGCAGAAGGCGGCAAAAAGCGTCTCGACGGTGTCGTGGGGTGCGTCGTTGGCCAGCCATCCCGTGATGTCGTCCATCCGTCCCATCCTCCACATGCGATCCCCTGCCTCCGGGGTTGCGCCCGCGGCCTCGGTTTCAGGGGTTCCGTGGCCGGTCCGCACCGCCTTCCGCATGAAATCCCCGGAAGGTGCCGTCCCGACCACGAGGACGGCTCCTCCTAGGCCCAGGTCCGTCGGCGGTTGGCCCGAGGAAAAGGCCTCAATGTCGGATCACATGGTCAGAAGAACCCTGCTTTGCTCACGACAGGAGTCCTTATCCCGACCTCATTGGGCTCGGTACTGCTCGTCGGTGACGTGCTCCATCCAGTCGACGGTCTTACCGTCGAGCTGTTCCTGAATGGCGATGTGGGTCATGGCTGTGGTGGGGCCGGCTCCGTGCCAATGCTTCTCGCCCGGCGGAAACCAGATCACGTCACCGGGATGGATTTCCTCGATCGGCCCCCCCTCACGCTGCACCCGGCCACAACCGGATGTGACGATCAACGTCTGGCCCAGCGGGTGCGTGTGCCACGCCGTGCGAGCTCCCGGCTCGAACGTGACGCTTACGCCAACGGCGCGCGCCGGGGCATTTGCCGGAAAGAGGGGGTCGATGCGAACGGTGCCCGTGAAATACTCGTCTGGACCTTTTCCAGACGGCTGTGACCCTACTCTTTTGATGTCCATGGCAGTTCCCTCACTCATTGCGGCGATGGTCGCTCCGTCGCCGACCGTTTATCCAGAGGCGGAGCATATGGCACAGCGGCTCATTCCAATTCGGGGGCGGACTTGGCACGTTCTTATAATTCGTGCTCGTGAATACCCGACGACTGCTCCAGCCCTGTCCGATACCTACATCGGTTCGACACCTTGAAACTAATCGGCGCCGGCGATCAGGTCAGGACGGGTGCTACCAGGAGCCGCAACGCGATGATGCCGGTGCACAGGACGATCAGCGGGCTGACCAGGAACACTGACCCCAGGCCTGCCGATGCGCGTTGGGGGATCTGACCGGGCGTTGGCCTGGGATGCACAGCGGGCCGTGCTCGGCTTCGGCCGACCGTGCCGTATCGCGAGGGATTCCTGGCGGCCCGGACGGAGAACAGGGGCCGAATGCCGCTCAAAAAGCCGTATGCCGCCTCTCTGCGGTTCGCGAAGACCCGCCCGAACCCCAGAGAGGCCGGGCCCTTCGGCGTCGCGCCGCGGAGACTGGTCTGTCTTGAAGACTGGATGGCGAAGGAGACGGTACGGAGCGAACCGGTCTCCGAACGCCGTTCCCTGAGTGGCGCGGAAAGTACAAAAAATTTGCCGCTCGGCGCGGGGCTCACGCCCCGCCCCATTGCATCGAGAGGCCGCCGTCGATCGTCCAGGTCTGGCCGGTGACATAGTCGCCGTCGTCGGACGCGAGGAAGAGCGCAAGCCGCGCGATCTCCTCCGGCTGGCCGGCCCGGTGCCACGGGATGCGCTCGAAGGACTGCGTCCGCTTGCCGGAGTCGTCGAGGCGCGCCTGCGTCATCGGCGTTTGGATCAAGCCCGGCGCGATGTTGTTGACGTTGATTTTGTCCTCGGCCAGCTCGCGCGAAAGGCTGCGCGCCAGCGAACCCAGGCCCGCCTTGGCCATGCCGTAGGGGGCGCTGTCCGGCGTGGGCAGGTGCTGGGCGACCGAGGAGATGTTCACGATGCGCCCGCCCCCGCCGTGCTGGCGGCGCATCCGCACGAAGGCGCGGCAGCAGAACACCGGCCCCATGAGGTCCACCCGCAGGACACGCTCGAGATCCTCGTCCTTCAGGTCGGCTATCCCAGCAGAGGCGGCGCCGATGCCGGCGTTGTTGACCAGGATGTCCGGCACGCCCAGCTCGTCCGCCGCCCGCCGGAAGAAGCCCTCCACCGACGCCGGATCACCGACGTCGCCCAGCATCGTCAGCGCCCGGCAGCCCGCCGCCTCGATCCGCCGCTTCGTCTCGGCCGCACCTTCGGCGTCGGTGTGGTAGACGACCGCGACGTCCGCGCCCTCTTGCGCGAACACCTCGGCGATCGCCTGGCCGATGCCGGAATCCGCCCCGGTGACGAGCGCGCGTTTGCCATTGAGTTTCATCATGACGCGGATCCTCGTCTGAGCTGCCAATGGGTAGGAACAGGGTGGTTCGGCAACCGGATGCCGGCTCCGGCCGCCGCCCTCATTTCGTCTGCATCAGGGTGCGGGCCGGCTCCTCGGCCAGCCGGCGCTCGATCTGCTCGCGGTCGGGCGTGCCCTGCGCCAGTGCCGCGCGCAGGTGCTCGACGTATTTGGCCGGGGGCTTGGGCGGCAGGAACGGCTCGTTGGGGTCCACCTCCGCCTCCACCAACGCCGGTCCGGGCTCCGCCAGCGCCGCGTCCAGCGCCGGGCCGCACTGGTCAGGCTCCACCGCCTTGAACGCCTTCAGCCCGAAGCCCTCCGCCACCTTGGCGAAGTCGATCGGCTGGAGGTCGCAGCCGAACTCCGGATTGCCCAGGAACAGCATCTGCTCCCACTTGATCTGGCCGTAGGTGTTGTTCTTCACGACCACGATCTTGACCGGGAGATTGTAGCGCACGCAGGTCGCCAGCTCGCCCAGCACCATGGCGAGCCCGCCGTCGCCGACGAAGGCGACCACCTGCCGGCCCGGGTAGGCGACCGCCGCCGCGATCGCATAGGGCAGCGCGCACCCCATGGACGCCAGCGTTCCCGAAACGGCGAACATCTGGGTTCCCCGCATCTCCACGTTCTGGGCGAGGAACCCCGTGTGTTGGCCGGAATCCGACAGCACGATGGCGTCCTCCGCCAGCCGCGCCGACAGCTCGCGCGCGATCCGCTGCGGCTTCATCGGCGTGCCGGGCCGCATGGCGGCCTCGGCCAGCAGGTGGCGCCATTCGACCATCCCCAGCCGGGCCTGCTCCAGGAAGACGCGGTCCGCCTTGGGCGCCAGATGGCCGTTCAGTGCTTGGAGTGTCGTGCGGACGTCGCCCACGAGCGCCGCCTCGACGGGATAGCGCAGGCCGATGCGCTGGGGGTCCAGGTCGATCTGCACGGCGCGGGCCTGGCCCGGCTTCGGATAGTACTCGACGTAGGGGAACGAGCTGCCGGCGATCAGCAGCGTGTCGCACTGCGCCATGGCCTCGTGGGACGGGATGGTGCCGAGATGGCCGATGCCGCCGGTGGTGTACGGGTGGTCGTCGGGCACCACCGCCTTGCCCAGCAGCGCCTTGATGATGGGCGCCCCCAGCAGCTCGGCGGTGCGCAGAAGCTCGTCCCGCGCCCCCAACGCGCCCTGCCCGGCCAGGATGACGACCCTCCGCCCGGCATTCAGGATTTCGGCGGCGCGCTCGACCTCCGCAAGCGCCGGAAGCCGCTGTCCCTCCGCATAGGCGCCGATCGCGTGCGGCACCGTGTTGCGCGGGGACGGGTGGGTGGTGGACTCCGGCTCCTCCTGCACGTCGATCGGCACGGCAATGTGCGCCACGCCGCGCCGGGCCAACGCGGTTCGGCACGCGAGACCGGTGACATTGGCGGCGTGCGCCGGCCCCATGATCCGTGCGGTGTAGGCCGCCACGTCCTGGAACAGGCGCGGATGGTCCACGTCCTGCTGGGTGAAGGTGTCGATCAGGTCGTGGTAGGGCAGGCCGGTGACCGCGACCACCGGGGCGCGGTCGAACTTGGCGTCGTAGAGGCCGTTCAGCAGGTGGATGCCGCCGGGACCGGTGGTGGCAAGACAGCAGCCGATCCGCCCCGTCAGCTTGGCGTACCCGCAGGCCATGAAGGCGGCCGCCTCCTCGTGCCGGACCTGGACGAAGCGGATGCGGTCCTGCCGGGTGCGCAAGGCTTCCATGATGCCGTTGATGCCGTCGCCGGGCAGCCCGAACACGACGTCCACGCCCCATTCGGCCAGCGTGTCGACGACGATCTCGGCGGTGTTGCGGGTCATGGGGCCTCCAGGGAAGGGACGTGTCTCCACCGACAACCGCCGCCGGCCCACGGCGTGACGCGCCCTCCCCCGTTTTCCGGCCGGACCGGCCTGTTCAGCGCCCCCTGTTCAACGCCCCCCCATTCAACGCTCCGGGCCGGCCCGCCCCTGCCAGCGCTTGCGCAGCGCCCTCCACTTGCCTTCGAGCCAGATCATGGCGCGGCCGACCGGCTTCCGGAGGAACGGCACATCCTGGGCGATCAGCAAAAGCCCGATCGGCAGCATCTCGATCCCGACGACCGGCAGGAACCAGAGCACGCTGGCCAGGATGAAGAGCACCCCGACCGGCAGCCGGATCCAGCGCGCCTTCGGGTCCCGCAACCAGCGGATGGCCCGCGACACCCGGTCCGGAACCTCCGCCTCCAGGCCTTCGTAAGCGCGGTCCAGGACCCTTTGGCCCTCGTCCGCCCCGCCCTTGTCCGCAGCGCCCGGACCGGCTTGGTTGCCCATTGCGCCGCTCACCCGTCGCACCGGGAGTGCGCGGACACCTTCGGTGCCCTCCCGGCCATGACCGGCAAACCCAGGGCGATATCGCCGGTGCTGTGGAATGCGACCGCCCTCATGCCTTACTCCCTGCCGTGCCGTGGATCGGCTACCGGAAGGTGTAACAGGCGCGCCGTGGCATCGTTGCGCGTCGGCCCGGCCCGCGGTTGATCTCGCCGCTCGACTGCGGGCGGCCGACAGGTCCGGATCCGTTCCGCGCTCCGGCTTGGCGGCCCCCTTCGCGCTGCCGATCGGCAGACGTCACGAAACCGCGCGATAGGATCACGGCAATGTGGCGAGCAGTCCGGCAAACAGCCGGCCCCGGCGCGCCAAGCTGTCGACCCGGATATGCTCGTCCAGGGTATGGGCTCCGCCGCCCTCCACGCCGAGCCCGTCCAAGGTCGCGATGCCCATGGCGCCGGTGAAGTTGCCGTCCGATCCGCCGCCGGCGCTGCGGTGCGGCAGGTCGAAGCCAAGCGTCCGGGCGAGGGTGCGGGCCCGCTCGTAGAGCGCCATGGTACGTTCGTCCGGCTCCCAGACCGGGCGGGTCACGCCGCGTGTCACCTGGAAGGCGACATCCTCCGCATTGCCGGACAGCGCCAGCATCCGCGCCACACCCCGGTCCAGGTCCTCCTGCCGCTTCGCCATGCTCAGCGCCTCGGCGGTGCAGGTGGTCGCCACGCAGTTGACCCATTGGCCGCCGTTGACGACGCCGACGCTGAAGGTGCAGTCGTCCGTCGTCATGTCCTCGATCTCGATGATGCGCCTGGCCATCGCCCGGATCGCCGACCGACCCTCGGCGAGGCGCGCACCGGCATGGCTCGGACGGCCCGTCGTCATCAGATTGAAGCGCGCGATGGCGTAGCGTCCGGTGACGACGCCGTGGTCCAAGGCGCCGGGCTCCGGCACCAGGACGAAGGCGTGCCGCGCGGCTTCGGCTTCGATCAGGTCGCGGGTGCTGGGGCTGCCCACCTCCTCGTCGCTGGTCAGCAGCATGGTGACGGGCAATGGCGTCCCGACACCGGCGCGGGCCAACTGCCGGACGGCTTCCAGCGCCAGATAGTTCCCGCCCTTCATGTCGAGGACGCCGGGGCCGCGGCAGTGGTCGCCGTCCCGGCGCCAGGGCAGCGACGCCAACGTGCCGACGGGATGGACCGTGTCCATGTGGCCGAGGACGAGGATGCCCGGCGCGTCCTCCCGGGGGTGCGGGAAACGGGCCCGAACGCAATCGCCGAACCCCATCCGGCCGGGGATCCGCTCGATCCGCGCGCCCGCCAATGCCAAGTCGCGCGCCGCCATGTCCATCATGCGGTTGACCGCGCGCGCGTCCCACGTCGGGCTTTCGCACTCCACCCAGGGCCGCAGCCCGGCAAGCATCGTTTCGGCGTCGAATGGCAAGTCGTTCGGGTCCATGGGCGTACTTCCCTGTCCTGCCTACTCGGGCCGGTCGGCACCGACGGCGTTGAGGACGGCGTCCCAGGCGAGGTCGGACGCGATCTCCGCCACCGCGAAGTCGTCCATCGCCTCCTCCGGGTCCGTCTCGGTCGACAGCGCGAACAGGACATCCCCGTCCCGCACCGTATGGAACGGCTGGATTGCCCGTGCCATGGACGCATGGACCTGGCGCGCCATCTGGTTCAGCGCGTAGGACGACATCCGCTTGCTCGTCACCACCGCCGTGAGCGTCGTGTTCCCGCTCGGCTGCCCGGCGCCTGCCCCGGCGGCGCCCGCCCCGACACCGCCCGCGTGGTCGGGGTCGAGCAGGTCGCGCGGGTGGCGGCGCCCGCCGACGGCCTCGTCGTAGCAGCCGCGCACGACGCGCCCCGCGCGGTCGACGACCACGCCGACGGCGTTGACGACGGTGACCACGAGGATGCGCACGCCGGCGGCACCAACCGTGCGGAAGGCGGCGCCCTGCCCGCCGGGCTCCGGCCGGACGTGCGGGATCTGGTGGAGCTTGCCGACGGTGGCGAGCCGCCCGGCACCGCGGCGGCCCACCGGGCAGACCCCCGAGGTGGCGGCCGTCAGCGCCCGGCGGCCCAGCGCCTTGTCCGGGTAGACGATCGTCTCGCGCGGCCCGAAGTCGTAAATGATGGCGCCGCAGACGACCGCGATCTGGCCCCATTTGGCGCTGCCCCGCCGTGCCAGAAGCTCGCCCGCCACGCCGTGGACGGCCTCCAGCCCATAGAGCGAGCCGCCCGCGAAGCACACGGCGTCCGCGCGGCCGTAGCCGCCGACCACGCCGGGGGCGCCGCCGCGCACGTCCGTGGCGCACGCGGCCCCCCTCGGGAAATGGAGCACCGTGCAGCCGGTCGGCCCCTCCTCGTACTCGGCGATCCCGATCTCGACCTCGGGGAAGTCGAACGCCACGGACCGGGTCCGGCCGGATGGGGCTTCGTCGCGTGTCATCGGGCGGGCTCCGGTTCCTCGACAGGATTGTCGGCAGCCACGCTTGCCCACAGCTCACGGCTGTAGGCATGCTCCGGCTGGGCATAGAAGCGCGTCGTCTCGCCGACCTCGACAACCTCCCCGAACCGCATCACGGCGATCCGGTCGGCGACATAGCGGGTCGCCGCGAGGTCGTGGGAGATGAACAGTGCCGAGAACGCGCGGGACGCCTGGAGCCCGCGGATCAGGTTCAGGATCTGCATCTGGACCGACACGTCGAGCGCGCTGACCGCCTCGTCGAAGACGACGAAATGCGGGTTGGTGATCAGGGCGCGGGCGATGGACGCCCGCTGCCGCTGGCCGCCCGAAAGCTCGTGCGGATAGCGGTTGCGGAATCCAGGATCGAGGCCGACCTGGCGCAGCCCCTCGTCGACGCGCTCGATCCGCTCGGCCTTGGGCACACCCCGGATCGTCAGCGGTTCGGCGACCGAGGTTCCGACCTTGAGCCGCGGGTTCAGCGCCCACTCCGGCTGCTGCAGCACGACCGCGGCGCGGCCCTGCATCCGGCGGCCCTTCGGGACGGGCTGCCCTTCGAACAGCACACGCCCGGCGGTCGGGCGGAGCAGGCCCAGGCAAAGGCGGCCGATGGTGGTCTTGCCCGAACCACTTTCGCCGACGAGCCCAAGGATCTCGCCGCGCCGCACGTCCAGGCTGGCCCCTTTCACGGCGGCCACCTCACGGCGGTTCCAGACCGGCCCCGACCGGTAGGACAGGGACACCTCCGCCAAGGAGACGATCGCATCCCGCATCATGTGACGACCGCCTCCACATGGTGGCACAGCGCCGTTTGCCCGCCCACATGCCGAGCCGGCGGAGGCGTCGTGGCGCACACGGCCGTTGAAAACTCGCAACGCGGGGCGAAGGCGCAGCCCACGCTGGGCCCGCGCAGGACCGGCGGCATGCCGGGGATCGGCTTCAGCAGCTCGCCCTGCCGCTCGTGGCCGGGGGCCGCGCGCAGCAAGGCGCGTGTGTAGGGGTGGCTCGGCCGTCGGAACAGCGCGCGGGCCTCCCCGAACTCCACCACCCGGCCGCCGTACATCACCGCGACCGCATCGCAGATGCGCGCCACCACGCGCAGCTCATGGCTGAGCAGCAGCATGCTCGCCCCGATCTCCCGGCACAGGCCGACCAGCGTGCCCAGCACCTGGTCGCGGATGGTGGCGTCCAGCGACGCCGTCGGCTCGTCGGCGATCAGGATCGCCGGATTGCGGGCGATGGCGCCGGCGATCACCACGCGCTGCGCCATCCCGCCCGACAGCTCGTGCGGATAGCTGCGGGCGACCCGGTCCGGATCGCGCAGACCGACCCGCGCCAAATGCTCCAGGATCCGGGACCGGCTCGCCCGCCCGCCGCCGAGGGACAGGGCAAGGTGGGCCTCCACCCTTTTGGTCGGGTCCAGCGCCTGCATCGGGTTCTGGAACACGAAACCCATCAGGTCCCGGCGCATGCGGCGCATCGTGGCCGCGTCGCAGTCGAACACCGACCGGCCCCGCACCCGAAGATCCCCATCCACCCGGCGCAGGTTGCCGGGCAGCAGGCGGCCGACAGCCAGGCCCAGCGTGGATTTGCCCGAGCCGCTTTCGCCGACGATGCCGATGACCGCCCCGGCCGGCACCTCCAGATCCGCCCCGTCCAGCGCACGGATCGGGCCATCGGGCGTGGCGTACTCCAGCTCAAGGCCGCGGACTTCCAGGATGCGGCTCATTCCAGGGGGCGCCCTTGCAGCGGGTCGATGAGGTCGCGCAGCCCGTCGCCGGTCAGGTTCACCGACGCGATGGACAGCGCCAGCAGAAGCCCCGACGACAGCACCATCCAGGGCGCGATGCCCACGTAGACGGCCCCCAGCCGGAGCAGCGAGCCGAGCGATGCGTCCGGCGGCTGGGTCCCCAGCCCGAGGAAGCTGAGGCCGCTCTCCACCAGCATGCCGATCGACAGGGCGTAGGTGAGCTGCACGATGACCGCGCCCGCGACATTGGGCAGGAGGTGGACCAGCAGGATCCGCACCGCGGAGGCGCCCGCCACCTCGGCCGTGATCACGAACTCGCGCCGCGCCACGCCCAGGGTCACCGCGCGGACCACGCGGACGAACAGGGGCAGGGTCACGATGGAGATGACCAGGACCGCCGGGAACGCGCCCGGCCCCATCACCGCCGAGACCAGGAGGCCCAGCACGATGGCGGGGAAGGCGAAGAAGATGTCGGCCAGCCGCATGACCAGGGTGTCGACGAGCCCGCCCGCGTAGGCCGAGAACATGCCCACGAGCGTGCCGGCGACGGCGGTCGCAAGCACGGCGACGGCCGATACCAGGAAGGTGGTCCGGATGCCGTGCACCACGCGGGGCAGGAACGAGCGGCCGAGCTCGTCGGTGCCCAGCGGGAACTCCCACGAAGGCGGCGACAACCGGGGACCGGCCGCGATGTCGTTGGGATCGCCGATCGGCAGCAGGTGGCCGAATGCGCCCAGCAGCAGGATGGCGCCCAGCAACGCGGCGGCCCCGCGGGACAGTGCGTCCAGGCGACCGGCGGCGCCGAGCACGATCCGCAGGCGGGGGAGCCGCGGCAACCTGCGCCGCGCCTGTGACGCCGGGGCGGCCGGAACGGTCATCCTGGTCATCCTCCGATCCGGCTGCCGATGCGGGGGTCGATCACCGCGTAGGCGATGTCGGCCAGCATGTTGATCGTGACGAAGATCGCCGCCGCCATCAGGACGCCCGCCTGCACGACGCCGAAGTCCCGGTTGCCGAGCGCATTGAAGACGTAGAGCCCGACCCCGGGGATCGAGAACAGCACCTCGGCCACCACGGCACCGCCGAGCAGGCTTCCGACGAACGTGGAGCTGACGGTGACGACCGGGATGGAGGCGTTGCGCAGGATGTGGCTGCGGATGATCCGCCGCGGCGGGTCGCCCCGGGCCACCGCGGTGATGATGTACGGTTCCGTCGTCGTCCGCCGCACCGCGTCACGGGTCGTCCGCAGGATCAGCGCGATCCCGAAGACCGACAGGCTCGCGGCCGGCAGCGCCATCGCCCTCAGGTTGGCGGCAGGGTCCTGGAGCAGCCCGACAAAGCCGTTCTGCGTGAACCCCATGGACCAGGACGAGGCGACGGTCAGCAGGATCGTGCCCAGCACGAACTCCGGCAGGCTGGCGCCGACCGCGCCGATCAGACGGCCGCCGGTGCGCCAAGCCGGCGACGCATCGCCCAGGCCGGAGACCACGCCCAGCGGGATGCCGACGAGGACGGCGATCACGGTCGCCAGTGCCGCCAGCTCGATGGTGGCGGGCGCGCGGCGAAGGAACTCGTCGGAGATGGAGCGCTGCGTCACGACCGAGGTCCCGAGGTTGCCCTGGGCGGTGGCCGACAGCCAGGCCCAGAACTGCTCCAGCATCGGCTTGTCCAGCCCGTACTTCGCATTCAGGTAGGCCCGCGCCTCGGGCTCGATCTGGTTGCCCAGCACCAGCTCGGCGTACCCGCCCGGCAGCAGACGGATCGCGATGAAAACCAGCACGGCAATCCCGAGAAGCGTCAGGAGAGCTTCGGCCAAGCGCATCCCGATGTAGCCTGCCAGGCGCATGGTCCGTCCCCTCCCATCGGTTCCAGGGGGCCATCGTTGCGGCGGCCGGCAGGCACAAGGGCGTTCCCTGCACCCGCCGGCGCTTATGGGCGGTTCACCGCTTGCGCGTGAACTCCTCCGCGTACTTCAGGACGTCGAAGTTGCCTTCCACCTCGGCGAACTTCAGGTCGACCAGGTCCCGGCGGAAGCCGATGTAATCGGGCTTGTTGACCAGCGGCAGGATGTTCGCCGCCTCGTAGACGATCTCGCATGCCCGGCCCATTGCCTGCGCCCGCTCCGGCCCTGCCGGCAGCGTGCGGACCTTGTCCAGGACCTGACCGTATTCCTCGACCGGCTTGACAAAGCCGGCGTATGCGGGCGCGGCGCCCGGGGCCCACCAGTTCATGATCATGGCAGGGTCCGAGTAGCCGGCGAACCAGGACACGGCCATGTGGAAGTCGGTCTTCTCGACGAACACGCGCTGGTACCATTCCGCCGCCGGTACCTGCTGGATCTCCGCCTGCAGCCCGATCTCGCGCAGGTCGCGCTGAATGACCTGGGCGATCATCGGATAGGTCACCAGGACGGATGAGGCGATGATGTTGATCTTCTGGTTCTCGGCGCCGGCCTGCCTGACCAGGTCCTTGGCGAGTTTCACCCGCTCCGCGCGGGGCATGGTGTAGGACGGGTGCTCGCGGCAGGCCGCCGGCGGGTCGAAGGCGGCCGGCACGACGTATTCGGGCGCCGAGTTCCCGCCGAACACGATCTGCACGATCTTCTGCCGGTCAAGCGCATAGCTCATGGCCTTGCGCAAACGATCGTCGCGGAACGGCGATGTTTCCTGGATGGCGCTGACATCCAGGCGGAAGTAGTTGGGCGTCTTCTGGATGTGCACGCCCACGTTCGGCACGGCGTTGAGCAGGCGCGGGGTGTCGGGGTTCTCGAACGTCGCGAAATCGACGCGCCCCTCGCGGAGCGCCGCGATGCGGGTCGTGTCGTCGGGCATGATCCGGATGACGAGCTGGTCGGCTTTCGGGTGCCCCTCACGCCAGTAGTGCGGGTTCCGTTCCAGCGTCCATGCCTCGTCCTGGAGGTGCTGCTTCACCGCGAACGGACCGGAGCCCATCAGGCTCTTGGCGGGATCGAAGCCTTCGGTCTCCATCTCCTTGATCGGCAGGATCGAGGTGGTGGCCACCGACAGGATCGACAGCAGCGAGGTCAGCGGCTCGCTCAGATCGATCCGGACCGTGCGCTCGTCCACCGCCACCACGTCCTTGATGGATTTGAGCTGCCGGCCCCACGCCGCGCCGAGCTTGGGATCCGTCAGGCGCTTGAGGCTGCCGACAACGTCGGCCGAGGTCACCGGGCGCCCGTTCGAGAACTTCGCGTTCTGCCGAAGCCGGAACAGGTAGCTGGTGGGCGAAGCCTCCTCCCACGCTTCGGCAAGGCCGGGCGCCGGCTTCAGGTCGTCGGTGGTGCCCATCAGCTGGTCGTAGATCAGGTAGAACACGGTCCAGGACGTCCCGTCGCCGGACAGGTGGGGATCGGTCGAAAGCACCTCCGACGGCTTGCCCCACGTTAGGGTGGTCTGCGCGTCCGCCGACATCGGCGCCGACGCGAAGCCCGATGCGATCCCCAGGGCGAGCAAGGCTTCGCGCCAACGCCGCCCGTGCGTCATCTGAACCAACATATTCGTCCTCCCCGTCCGAAGCCGCTCCCGGTGCCCTTCTTTTTGCGGAGGCGTTCGGGAATTGCCCCAATGCTGGTATCCACATAACATCACGTCAAAACATGTTATGGCGGTGAAACTTTCGGATATCACCTACAAGGTTGGCGGCTGCGGCGGCATCGATGCGGGGGAGGAGGCGTGCCAATGAGGGCGCAGGGATGGAACGCTGGCGCGCGAGCGAAACCCCGCGCGCGGGACCTTGGACTGCCCTTCCCGGGGGAGTGCGGGATTTCGAACGCGATCACCGACGTACCGGGCGTGGAGGTCGGCTACGCCACGTTGATCGAGGACCCGCCGGCAGGGCCGGCGGGCGCCGTGCGGACCGGGGTGACGGTGGTGCTGCCGCGCGGCCGGTCGGGACCGGCCGTCGAACCGGTTTGGGCCGGCTTCCACTCGCTGAACGGCAACGGCGAGATGACGGGCACCCACTGGATACGGGAGGCCGGCTATTTCCAGGGGCCGGTCGCAATCACCAACACCCACAGCGTCGGCATCGTCCACCAGGCGCTCGCGCGCTGGATGGTCGAGGGCCAGCGCGGCCGGTCGGCCGCCTACACCTGGATGCTGCCCGTGGTGGCCGAGACCTGCGATGCGCACCTCAACGACATGAACGGCTTCCACGTCGCCGAACGGCACGTCGTCGAGGCGATCGGGTCGGCGACCGGCGGCCCGATCGCCGAGGGCAATGTCGGTGGCGGCACGGGCATGATCTGCTTCGAGTTCAAGGGCGGGACGGGAACGGCGTCGCGCAGGGTCCGGGTCGAAGGCGTCGATTACACCGTCGGGTGCCTGGTCCAGGCGAACTTCGGCCTGCGGCCCCTGCTGCGCATTCTGGGCGTCCCCGTCGGGGAGCATCTGGCCGAAGGGCGGATCTGGACCGGCGAGCAGGGATCCATCATCGCGGTCGTCGCCACCGACGCCCCCCTGCTCCCCACCCAGCTCGAACGGCTGGCACGCCGCGCCGGGCTTGGCATCGGACGGACGGGCACACCGTCCGGCGACGGGTCGGGCGACCTCTGCCTCGCCTTCTCGACGGTCGGCGCCGAGGTCGGCCCTCAGGGCCTTCCGACCCTCCCGTTCCTGCCCCATGCCAAGCTGGACCCGATGTTCGAAGCCACGGCCCAGGCGGTCGAGGAGGCGATCGTGAACGCCCTTGTCGCGGCGGAGACGATGGTGGGCCGGGACGGCCACCGGGTCGAGGCCATCGACCACGGCCGGCTTGTCGAGGTGATGGGCCGGTACGGGCGGATGAAGGCATGACCCGGGCCGTCGCAGGCGCGCGGGAACGGGACATGCTCCCGTTCCTGGAAAAGATCCGCGCGAAGCAGGCCGGCTTCACGCGCTCGGAGCGGATGATCGCGGCCTATCTGACGGCGCACGCCCGCGAACTGCCGTTCGAAACGGCCGCGTCCATCGCGCGCAAGATCGGCGTGAGCCAGATGACGGTCGGGCGGTTCCTGCGCTCGCTGGGCTACGACGGGCTTCCCGGCCTGAAGGCGGAGCTGGGACGGCTGCGACAGGTCGCGTGGCTGATCGGCGACCGCTACGAGCGCATCACGGCGGCCCAGGACGGGGCGCACGGTGCCGGCGGCCGGCGGAACCTCGCCCAGAGCCTGGACATGGAGGTCCGGGCGCTGGTGGGTGTCTATGAGCAGGCGCGAACGCCCCGTTTCGCCCGTGTGGCGGAACGGATCGCCACGGCGGGACGGGTGTACGTCGCCGGCTTCCAGACGGTCCGCGGGGTGGCCTTGGATTGCGCGCAGCGCCTGGAATACGTCCGCCCGGGCGTTCGGTTCCTGGACGGCGCCAACGGCACCTACGCCGAGCTGTTCGCGGAAGGCCGCGACCCGCCATTCCTTCTGCTGGTCGACATCCACCGCTATTCCCGCCAAGCCGTTCTCCTGGCGCGCGAGGCCGCGCGGCTGGGCATCGATCTGGCGGTGGTGACGGACACCGTGTGCTACTGGGCGTCGGATTGCACGGAGGATGTCTTCCTGATCCAGACCGAGGTGAACCTGTTCTGGGACAGCAACGGCCCCCTCACCAGCTTCCTCAATCTGTTGGTCGCCGAGGTCATCGCGCGGATCGGGCCTGCGGTCGGCGAGCGCATCAAGGAACTCCAGGCGCTGCAGGAGCAGTTCGACGCCTTCGCCGAGTGACCAGGGGGCAAATCCACACCCGCACTTGGAGCCGTTTCGAGTCAGGTGAACCCGTATCCGCAGTGGACCGGGTCATTGCAGCACTCGGGGGGCAGGACGCAAGGCAGCCCCTTGCCGACAACCTCCCAGAGCGCGTTGTGGGTTCGGGCGGCAGCCGTTTCCAGACCTGCGCCGCAAACCCGGACGGGCTGAGAATGGGCGCGGCGTCTCCGCGGTTCGCAAAGATCCGCGCGAACCGCCGCAACCCCGAGCCTTTCGGCGCCGGGTCGCGGAGACCGGTCTGTCAGCAAGACGGGATGGCGGAGGACGCAGTCCGGAGCGAACCTGCCTCTGCACGCAATTCCCTGATTTTTAGGGAAAATACAGGGAATATCGCTACCTGCAGGTGGCATACCGGCCAAAGGTGACTTGTGATCCCACCGAGCGAAAGTTCCGACTTTCGCTCGGTGGGATCACCCATCGCGTCTGTCCCTGAAGTAGACCGACACGTAGTCACCCACAGTAGTGGGCTCGCCCTCGGAAAGAGGGAGCGCAGAATGCCATGTGTCGCGCAGCCATTTCTGAATGGCACCAGGTTCCATAGCAAATAGATTCAGGCCGAAGTGCTTGGTCGCTTCCTTGACGGCCCGAGTGATGGCTGACCGGGAAGCTCGCTTCTCCGCCTCGATCGAGATGGATCCGCACCACGAGCCGACGAACTCCTCCCATGCAATTGCGTCCTGCCGAAACTTGGGCACGCGGGGAAAGTCGTACCCGTCGACGTATCGGCGATGGAAGTGCTTGTCAGCCGCCATATTGAGATCAGAGGCAAGCTTACGGTCAAACACATTCGAGTAGTGACTGCGGGATATTCCGTTTCTATCGCCCTTCAGGAAGCTGCCGGGTGCGACCTTTTGGTTATTGAACGCTCTGAGATCTTGCCATACCCCATCGAGTGCTGACAAGAAGCGATCCAGCCTTTCGCGTTTCCAAGTTTCGTTTCGCCCGTTAGTCAGCAATTCATTGATTTTACCCTGCCTTTCCGATGCAATTTTGGATTTCATGTTCTCCCCTAGGGCTTGATAGCAGTCATCGGAGAGCCAATCACCTAGGTGGGTCCAAATGCAGTAGCGGGCCTTCCACTGCGGTGTTGCGCTTTCGTTGGGATCCTCGGCCACCGATTCGAGGTAGGGGAAACGTACTACGCTGCGTTCACCGTGCTCTATCAGACCGCGCGCCGCAAAGGTTTGAGCGACGAGTTCCTGGGGCAGTCGGTTGCTGAGGACAACCGTGGCCATGAGGAAGTTCTGGGCATCCCGGTACTTGGAAGCGAGCATCCCACGCTGGAGCCATGCATCGAAGCCCGGTGACGGGCCGGTCGGGGCCACCTTGAAGGCGGGCAACCATAACCGCGGCGTGCAGATCAGCTTGTTGTACTCAAGACTATCGATGACGCCATCGCCATTTTCCACGGCCGCCAGGACATCCGTAAGATAACTAAAAAGAGGTTTGTTTTTGTGAGAACCAAACTCAACGCTTCCAACGAACTCAGCGTTTCCGCCTCCAAAAGCGGCATCCGTTGCATTCGCGCTTCCGAAGATGAAACGATGCTTCCGCCTAGCCCCGTCGGACTTCGCATACTGGAGATAAAAACCCTTCATGTGGACCAAGCCAGCGGCCTTCCCCAAGGCAATTTTGACGTTCCGCCCGCCGCAACCGTCTGCCAATTTCTTGACGTCCTCGGGACAGGCGCCATCGTCGATAAGAAACCTGACTCGCCTGGGCTTCACCCGCTTTAGGATTGTCTGCGCGAACTCGATATCAAAGTATGGCGAGATGACAAGAAGCAGGTCTGCGGACCACCCATTGGGCGGGTCAAATACCTCGTACATATCCGCCACTTTTCTCATAAATGGTTTTTCCCGAAAATGACCTTGGATCACATGACGCGTTGGTAAAATAGATCTAATTGTTCGGTTTTATATCCATCCATATATTTGCACAATATCGCCCTGATTGGCTTGCATCAACGTGATCCCCGGGCCTTTTACTTCGACCCAAACGGCATAGACACTGTTCATCATACCGCATCCCACGCAGTGCGCTCCGACTGAGTAGATTATCCTGCCACGGAGACAGCTAACCGGAATCTAGTAGCCGTGTCATTGACATATCGTTGGTTGATGATAGCCTTACTAGACAACAATACCGGGTTGCAAAATGTCGCTCCTGCCTCCCGAACCTTACGGGGTGTTCCGATACGCACCGAGCGAGCTTTCGTCGTCGGGTTTTTGGGCTTGGATCTTCGCAGGCTTGGCGGAAGATCCGGAGCGCGCAGCTGGACAACGAGCGGTAGCGGAGGCTGTTCTGGCGGCGGCGGGCTGCGCCACCCCCATCGGCCAAGTGTCCGTCGAGCGTGAGTACGCGCTTGGCCGAGGCGCGGGCCGGGTAGATATACGCGTCGCCTATGACGAGACCGAGATCCTAATCGAAAACAAGGTCAAAGCGATACCAACGGCCGAGCAGCTGCGGCGCTACGTCGGGAGGCCGGTGAACCGATCCGGCCTTGTACCCATGCTCTTCTCGACTGCATTCGACGACCAAGTGATCGAGGCGCTGCCCGGGGTACGTGTTGGACGTGGGCGGCCGGCCGAGGAGTTCCCATGGACAATCTTCCGCCCCGAGGATTTACGAGCGGCTGCGGTGCACGGGCGCGCACTGCATCCACTGATCGACGACTACGTGCGATCCTTGGAGCGTCTACTACTCAAACGCGAGACAATCAAGCGCTTAGCGCTTTCTGATGATCGGGATGGCCTCACCGAAGCCCTCGGTACCCACGAGGGTCAATGGTACCTGATGAAGGCCCTGACGGACGGCATTCCCGCATGCTGCTACCAGGGAAGCAATACCGGCGGGCGTCCGTGGACGCAGTGCCGTTTCACGGACCGTCCGGCACCGGAGCGTGATGCACTCTTTTACCGTATCGACTTCGACATGGGGGGTGGACGGGGTGAGTGGCAGCCGTATCTGTCGCTCCAGCAGTACCAAAACCCAGCCGACCCTGGAAAAGGAACTCGCCTGGAAACATTGAGGGCGCACGCCGTCGAGGCACTGGCGTCATCACTTGCGTCCTCTGGCAGCCGCTACACACCTGACGACGTCAGCTATGCACCCAGGGACATCAGGATCCCCCAGCTGGAATCCGCCGTCATCCGCTTCCGTGTGTGGGAAACACCGTTCCCCGCTCTGCGCGTCTTCTTCAGGCAATTCCACGACAGCTTCGTCGACAGGGCGAATCCGGACAATGGATTCATCTTGCTGACGCCGTAAGTTGGCGCCGGACCAGCATCCGTATGAAATCACCAGAGGACGTCTGCCACCGGATTCCCTTGCTGCGCTGACATCTAACAGCGAATCAGGCAGTTCAGCCTGGGAAATGGGATCGAATACAACAAATATTTACCATTCGATTGCTGGAACATTCTGACCAAATACTATTACGCACCGGTGTTACGTCACCCTATGCACATGAGGGACGCTGTCGCCGCCGGAGCGATGAAGGAAGAGCGCAAAACGGCGGTAAGAGACGGCAATGCCACGGAAGATGATCCTTTTCAACATCGGCTGGATGAAGCGCTATGCAGGCACGCACACCGACGACCGGACGTTCGGCTGGCATGGCTACCTCCGCGGCGCCGAAGCGCCGCTGCATGGGCACGAGGCCTTCAACTTCCTTTCCCTCCCCGACGGCAAGGTGCGGGGCTACGCTCCGGTCGGCCACAATCGGGGCGTGAACCTAGCGAAACTGGGCGGTCGCCAGCTCGCCGACCATGTCGATGGCGTGCTTGTCGTTTGGTTTGCCCGCAACCCAGAGGACAAGCAGGCCTATGTCGTCGGCTGGTACTGCAACGCGCGGGTCTTCCGGCGGCCTTTCGATCCGACCAATTCGTTAGGTTGGGCGGTGCACGGTGATCCCGTCTGGCATATCGCCGAAACCGACACAAAGGATGCAATCATTCTTCCGCCGGACGAGCGAACACTCCCCGTCCCCAGCCGCAATGTCATGGATGGTGGCTTTGGGCAGAGCTGCATCTGGTACGCGGACAAGCTTCCCCAATTCCGCCGGCAGCTCCTGCGGTTCATTGCACGGCATGAGAGGAATCGATCAACCACGCCTCCGCTCAACCCGCCAAAGAATCCGGATCCCCACAGCCGTCTCGATGTGGAAACCGAGGCGATGGAGGCAGGCAAGGCCTACATCACGTCCCAAGGGCTCAAGTGGGCCGACGTTTCGAAGTTCGCAAAAGGCTGGGATTTGGAGGGGCACTCGGGGGATCGGGTGGAGTTCCTGGTTGAGGTGAAGGGGCTCAGCGGAACAGCCATCGCCGTCGAACTCACGCCCAATGAGTTCGACAAGATGGGAAAGAACCGCGACCGGTATGTCGTCTTCATCCGCACCGGATGCCTGACGGGAGCCGGCGCGAACCATGTGTTCCGCTATGATCGAATTCACGACACCTGGCGAGATGACCAGGGACGCACGCTCGCCATCCAGGAGGCGACCAGCGCTATCCTCCGCCTCGCCTGATCCGTTCCCCCGTCCGTTTCCGTGACCCATCATGACGGCCCTGCGGAGGGCGGCGGTCTGCGCCTGTGTCCAGAACGGGGGGCAAGACGGCGCATCCAATTGCAACCGTCCATGCACTAAACGCAACCAGTGATATATATTCATCAGGACTGCAAATTCGCCCCGTCATGCCTCTCGCTACCGCATAGCTGTCGACGGGGTATCACCGTATGCGAGGCGATCGCGGCCGTTTACCACTCAGCGTATGTGAAAGGGCGCCCCTCACGATGAATGCTGACCAGTTGGATGCCATCCGGAAGGGCGACCTATACGCGCTGCTGTCCGTGTGCAGCGATGAGGACCTCGACCCACTCGTAAAACAAATTCTCGGCCGCTTCTCCAATTTCCTGGGAGTGGATGAGGGGTACAAGAAGCACCAGCCACGCCATAGCCTCTATACGAAGGCCATTGCCGACGATCTCCGCCGGTTCGGCGGCAATTCGTTTGCCAACCTGTTCCGCGGCGGCACGGGCCCCTCTTACGATGAGATCGTGGTGGACGTCTGCAAGCGGCTCGACATCCCCTACGAGAAGGATCGGACGCTGGAAAACGAGCGCAACCTGCTGAACGCGTACCTGGAGCGCAGCTGGCAGGCCCTCAGCGAGGCGGAACGGGCCGACGTCGTCGCCTCAGCGCGCGGCGCCGCCACGGCCGATGCGGTCAACGCCAAGACCGTGGCCAAGGATCTGGCCGGCCTCGTGCTAACCCGCGCGGTCGCCGGCCCCCTCTTGGTGCCCACCACCATGCTGAAGATCGCCGACCCAGCCTTCAAGGTGACCGTGCCCTGCGTGCTGCACGTCGCCTATCTGCGCCGCAAAGTGCTGGAGGGGGCGCCGGCCCTGCCTGTCCCCATCCCCTCCGAGCCGGCGCAGCGCGAGCAGCCGCTGGAGCGGTCGGAGGCGCTGGTCATCGGCATTTCCGAGACGGAGCCAGCGCTCATCCTGGCTCAGGTCAGCGAACCCGCTTGGCCCACCTGGACCCCGGTCGAGGAGGGCGATGGCATCAGCCGCCTCAGCCCCCTCCTCCAGGCTGTGCCCAGCTTGGCAACGGCGGTCGAGGTCTCGACGGTCAAGTACATGGAGGTCGTGATCAGCGGTTCGCTCAATAGGGCCAAGGATGGAATCGGTTTTCGGGCAATGTCCGGGACCCGCAAGGCACTCGAGCACGCCAGGCTGTTCAATCCCACCCAGCTCTCAAACATCGTCAACGCCAGCACCCTCCTGCATGTGGCCTCGTTGGTTGTCGCCCAGAAGCACCTTGCCGACATCAGCCGCAAGCTCTCCGACATCAAGACCAGCATTGAGCGCATCCAACAATTCCAGAAGAACGAGCGCCGGTCGGCCCTGACCGGGGCGCTGCGGTACTTCGAGCAGGTCGCGCCGTCGGTGCTGGCGCTGGAACTGTCCGACGGCATCCGCACCCAGCTTGAGGCGCAGGAGGCGACGCTGCTGCAGGTACAAGAGCACCTGCTCTGGGACATCCGGCATGAAAGCGCGGAAGTCATGAAGCTAAAGGACGAGGGCGGCTTCGGCTCGAAGGGCATGGAGGAGGCGATCCGCACGCACCAGAAGCTGCTGGAGGACCTCTACCAGCAGTACCTGATGTGCGCCCGCGCCTGCGGCTGGCAGCTGCTCACGTTGTTCCCGGGCGAGGCGCGCCTGAAGGAGAACCGGAAACACGACATCCGCGCTTCGCTCGATGAATTGGCCGACGGTGGCGACCTGCTGCGGCACACCGACCTGTTCATGCGTCGCAAGGTCCAGGACCTTTCCTCCATCTGGAACCGCGAGGTCACAGTGAACGAGCGCAAGCTTTCGCTGCTGGAGTGGAACGAGATGCTGCTGTCCGAGGTCGGCTCCACCCGTCGCGCCATTGAACAGGCGATCCAGGCAGCTGAGCGTGCAGAGGAGGAGCGACACCAGTCCGTGCGCTTGTTTCTCCGCTTGGAAGGGAAGCGAGTGGTGGCGATGGCACCGGCATGAGAGCGGATTACCCACTATCCGAGATGCCCATCGGAACCACTGTACCCACACGACCGCGCCGCCCGGAACCAGCCTGTCCCGCCTGGGTCTGCAACACCCCCAACCGCATGGAGCGCCCCTGAATCCAGCTGAAGGAATGGCGATCCGTACTCGTGACCCTTGCCCCGGCCAGCCGGTGCAGTCGCCGGCGCACCTATCGTAGAGCGTTTTCGCATTGACCGGAACTGACCGGGGATTTCCCGGTCCGGCGAAGTCTGATCCGCTGCCCCCCCGCACGACGGCGCGGAGGGGGCGATGGGCTGGCGGCCGGGGCAGAAGCTATTCGGCGGACCCGCGCTCGCGGGTTCTGGCGGCGGTGGACGGCGGCATGGCGGCCCGCACTGCCGACGCCATGTTCCAGGTGAGCGTGTCCTTCATCTGCAAGGCCCGAACCCGCTGGCGGCGGACCGGGTTGGCGGAGGCCAGCGGGCGGCGCGGGCACCAGCCGCGCAAGCTGTCTCGGGCCCACGAGTCCCCACGGCGACCTCACCCTAGCCGCGCTGCGGGCACGGCTGGAGGCTGAACACGGGGTGCTCCTGAGCACCGGCGCGCTGTGGACGGTGCTCGACCGCCTGGGCCTGACGTTCAAAAGACCCTGCGCGCCAACGAGCAAGGACGGCCCGACGTGGCGGCGCGGCGCACGGTCTGGCGGGCGGGCACAGCCGTTCGTCGATCCTGAGCGCTTGGTCTTCCTCGACGAGACCGGGCTGTCCGCCAAGATGGTCCGGCGGTACGGGCGCGCCCCGCGCGGGCGGCGCCTGCGTGCCGCCCGCGCGGTTCGGGCATTGGAAGACCACGAACTTCGTCGCCAGCCTCCGCCGGGACGGGCTGAGCGCGCCGTTCGTGCTGGACGGGCCGATGACCGGCGCCGTCTTCCTAGCCTATGCCGCCACGGGTTGGCGCCGACGCTTTCGCGCGGCGACATCGTGGTCCAGGACAACCTGCCCGCCCACAAAACCCCGGACGTGCGGGCGGCGATCCAAGCGGTCGGGGCACAGGTCTTTTACCTGCCGCCCGACAGCCCGGACCTCAATCCGGTTGAGATAGTGTTCTCGAAGCTGAAGGCGTTGCTGCGCCAAGCGCCGGAGCGCACCGCCGAAGGTCTGAGGAACCGTGCCGGCCAACTCCTCGACCGCTTCCGACCGGACGAGTGCGCCAATTACTTCAGGGCCGCCAGCTATGCACACTCAATCTGAAAATGCTCTAGCACGACAAGGACGTGCCCGAATTCCAAGACTGCCAACATAGCAACGCCGATCGAACAAATGAAAATCGGCTGCATCTTAGCGTTTTCTTCCACTCGCCTCAGCGGATTTGCAACAGAGTTTTGGCTCGCCGAAAAGCACACCACAATCGCACGGAAAGCAGCATGTTATAAGCCAAAAATAAGAGCACAGCGACAACACCCCCAAACATTATTATCTTCCCCCCCGTCCGCCACTCCATGTGAGAGGCGGCGATTTGCGCCATGATCCAAAATACCAGAAAAGACATCACCGCCAGCATGTGCTCACGAATATAGACCCAGTTCAAAACTTCTTTTAATCGAATCAATTCAAACCATGCTCCTGTCGTGTGGTTGTAGATACCAGCAATATACGGCACCACCTTGTTTCCACGAATCATTGTAAGCATGGAAATCGGCTGCCCTTCCCGGGCAACTGGCTCCACATCACGTAAAATTTCTTGACGCTCACTACCGTCACCGTGTTCTAGCCAGTAGGTTTGATAACGATGTCGCACATTCCTGACATCGAAAAGCCTCCTCTCGCGCTCGATACGTTCTTCCGGCGCATCAACCTGTAGAACAGTGGCATTTACCGTCGTGAATTCGATCCGTCCGACCGAAACGGATTCCGATAAAAAGGCCTCTCGGGTGCCTGTGACCCGGGGCATCTGACGCAGCTTCCACCCCAGCAACATCTCCGCAGGAAACGAATTGGGCTGCGCATCGATAAGGCCATGATGATGGCGGCACAGCAGTAACAGGTTCCCAAACCCATTGATGAACGCTTCTGACGGTTGATCAGGATGCGGGCGCGGACCTTTGGAGGTGACAGAGTAGATGTGCGCGATATGGCCGATCACAGCATTGGGATCAAAGAGCGTTGCCGACGCCACAATTAGGTTCGGGCACGCAGGACAGGCACAACGGTTACCCGATAATGCAAATAACTTTCGGATAGTTGCTTCTCGCATATTCCGATCAAACTTGTAATCCAGCATGATTTTCTCGACTCTACTTGAGGCAGCGGTAGGTCACCTTGAAAACACCTCACCGGAGCGCACTTGCGAACACACACAAGGAAATGCCTGCCATCTAGGCACGCACTCTGAGAGTTCTCTGCTCTATCGAAAGGTTGATGCGCCCCCCCAGCTTGGCAAGATGGTTGATGTTGTACGCGACAATCCACATTAGGGCCTGTGTTTTCTGGGTCGCGCTGATACGGGCGGCCGGTGCCTCGCCGAAACGGCGCCTAGATCCTCTCTGACCACTCCAGGGGACGCGTGTGCATGGCCTGGAAGCTGGTCGCGAGCTTATCCGCAACGTGTGGCGATGGATCGGCATCCCTTACGGCACAGCGAACCTACTCCGGACGCCGATGGTCCCTGACGCGTGCCCGGCAGCGTCGGATCATGCAATACGGATCAAGGTCCTTTTCTGTGATTTTGCGATGTTAGGTTAGCCTTTGCAGGTAATCATGTCACCCATCTACCATCATGGGTTGTGAAAAAAAAGGGGGTAGTAGTACTCACTCTCTGGACCAACGCAGGCAGCCCCCTTGGCCGCCCATATCTTGCATCGAGAGATCATGACCACCGCGCCGACACCTGAAGATCTGGTCACCTACTTCCGCGACGGTTCCTTCGCGGCCAGGATGGCCCGCTTCTTCGAACTGAACGACGAGGCTGAAATTGCCACGTGCGTCGCCCGGTGCGCCGCCTTGCACGACGAGGGTTCGATCGATCTGCTGATGCTCGTGGAGAGCCACGCGGTGCAAGCACTGGAAGCATCCGGCTTCTTCCTGGCGACGGACTTCCTTTGCCGAGTGTTGACTGAGTTAGAGGCACCGCCCTTGCGAATGATGGCGTGCGTCGACGCGCTGGTGACCCGCGGAGGCGCGGATCTGGTCGCCAATAGGCCGAACGGCGCCTTTCGCACTTGGTGCGCCCGAGACCCGCGGCGCGCGCAGGAGGTCATAAAATCCGCCCAGGACGGGAACGATCTCGCCGTTAAGCTCGTGGTTTTCGCCCTGGAAGCGCTGAAAGATCTCGATATTGCGAGGCACACGGCTCTCGACCATGCCGACGATCTGCGATACGCGGCGCTCACGGCCCTCAGTCGGATGGAGCATGGCGATGCGGCGTCCCGCGCGGAAAGCTTCCGCCTCTTCGGACACCTCCTCGACCAGAGCACCGACGATAAGCTTGGCGCGACCATGCTCGCCGCTATCGCCGCCATCGTGGTTCCTACCGTGTCTTCCACCACCGAGGAGGCTCTAGCTCTCATCCGTCGGCTTTGCCGCGAACCTGGCCCCTACACCCTTCACCAAGCAGCTGGTGCCCTCTGGGCACATGGCAAGACTCTGCCACCCGAAATCGTTTCGGTGCTTCTTGATGCCCATCTCCTGATCGATCCCACCAACGCAGGGAGCATCGAAAAACTCGACCATGCCTTGCAAACGCTGCTGAGGACCGGTCATGAGAAGGCGACTCTCGATTTCGTGACGCGCCTTCTATCCAGCCGGAGTGATGACCTGAAACTCAGCGCATTCCAGAGCTTCGTCCACACACTGATGAGCGGGCCGTCGGAGCGCCTGAGCGGTGTGACCGTGCGGTGGCTGTGCGCTGGAGAGTTCGAGCTTTGCAAGGGCCTCAGCGATGCGCTCGGCGGTCACGAGCGCAACGAGGCTCTTCAATTGCTGCCGGAGCATCTTGCAATTCCGGCCGCCGACCAAATCGTTCTGTGCCAGAGGGCGATCGGCTATTTCTTTCTGCAGCCGGTCAAAGCGGCCTCCGTTCTCGTCTCGGTGCTGCGGGTTTGCGACGAGTTGACGGCCCACGCCCTCAGGCGCCTCCTCATCAACCCGTTGCTGCTGAACTATGGCGGCATCCGGGACTATCTTTCGGCGCTGCCCGCGGAGGATGCCGCCAAGCCTCACGTCGACACGGCCCTGGAGCAAAACGCGAACTACTTGGCGGCACTGCATGACGTGCCACGCCTGAAAGAAATGGAGCCTCCCGAGCATCATCGTCGCATCGAGCGGCTGAGACAGGCGGAATGGGGACGCGAAGTCCACAAGCAGGCCCAAAGCCGGTCGGTGTTCTTCGGTCTGGTGAAACGCTCGGTCGTCCTCTACGGCAAGGGCACCCTTACGCTTATGCGGGATCCGAACGGTGTCTCGCGGCCCATGGAGATGGATCTGCACACTCATAGTGTCTCGATTGAGACACCGCGCATGGAAATCATCGATCCGATCAGCCTCGCCCATACGCTGCTTCTCTGCAAGATGGGACGGCTGCCCCTATGAAGCTCCTGATCCGCGATTATCTGGCCTCCCTGAAGGAACGGGACGAACTCGACGCCGTCCTGCCTGACCTGCTCAGCGAGCTGGGATTCACCGTTTTCTCGCGGCCGCGGCGCGGGACTGTCCAGCATGGGGTCGACGTTGCCGCCGTGGGCAAGGACGAGGACGGCGAGCGCAAGGTCTTTCTCTTCTCCGTCAAGCAAGGTGACCTGACGCGCCAGGACTGGGACGGGTCCCCCCAAGCGCTGCGCCCGTCGCTGAATGAGGTTCGAGACGCCTATATCCGAAACCGTATTCCGGCCCGTTATAGAAGCTTGAAAATCGTCATCTGCCTGACCTTCGGAGGCGACGTCCGTGAGGAGGTCCGCGACTCCCTCACAGGCTACATCGACGATCACACGACGGACCGGATCTCGTTCGCCGAGTGGAACGGCGACAAAATCGCCGACCTGATTTTCAGGGGCATTCTCCGGGAAGAAATCCTGAAAGGCAAGATGCGGAGCAGTTTTCGGAAGGCCGTCGCAATGATCGATGAGCCAGACGTGGCCCTCCATCACTTCACACAGCTGGCAAGCGATCTTCGGAATGCCGCTGCCGTCTCGGCGAGAGCCCGTGTCCGCTCCGCCCGCCAGCTGAACATCTGCCTTTGGATCCTGTTCGTCTGGTCCAGAGACCTGGGAAACGTGGAGGCTCCATACCGCGCCAGCGAAATCGCGCTGTTGAGCATCTGGGATCTGCTTCGGCCGACCATCGGCACGAACACGCGCGAGCACAAGGACCTGGTTGGGGTCCTGCACCAGATGATCCACCTTCATCTGGCGATCGCGTCGGAACTCCTCGAACGGAAGGTGTTGCCTTACGTCTGCGTGCCACACGGCCTTTCCTGGGCGACCGGGTCGCAGAACGCGCTGGACGTCAATCTCGTGCTGTTCGAGCTGCTCGGCCGGATCGGGCTTACCGGGCTCTGGATCCATTGGCTCGGCGAGCGGGGGCTCGATCAAAGTATCGTGCAGCGGGAAACTACGAAATTCGCCGAGGCCGGCCTGTCGCTGATCGAGAACAATCCCGCCCTGCGCTTGCCGATCTGCGACCGGCAGGGAACCGACGTTGCCCTCTTTCTGCAACTATGTCTGGCGGCCGGCCCGGAACCCGCACGCATCGTCTCCTGGCTGGAGGAGATGGTTGGACGGCTAGGGTTCGCAATACGGACCCATGGGCGCTACACGACCGTGTTCTCGGACTACAGAGATCTGGCCGAACACCCGCGGGACCGTTCAGACGCCTATCTCCACGAAGCCACCTCGGGAAGTACCCTTATCCCCCTGATCGCGGCCTGGTTGGAAGCGCTCGGCAGCGCGGAAGCGGTCGAAACGCTCCGCGAGCTCGTGCAGGAAAAGCTGGATCATTGCACGTTGCAACTCTGGACGCCGGACGCCCATTCGGAGGAAGAGCTCTACGTCGGTCAAGAGAATCACGGCCGGGCACTTTGCGACCTGCCGCTTCAGGACGGGGGGGCTGCGCTGCTCGGGGCCATTTCAGAGGCATGCCGGACAATAACCGGCTTCGAAGAGCTTTCTGCTTTCAAGACGGGTTTTGGGATTATCGTCCTTCTCGCCTGTCGGCATCACCAGCTCCCGGTTCCTCCCGGCTTCTGGATCCGACATCTGCTCCCCTGAAGCCCTAGCTGGTTCAAGATATGAACGCGGCACAGGGGCTATGCTGATGCGCCGCAGCCCTTTCCCTACTCCGCTTTCTCGCCCACTTGAAGGCAGCCGATCTGTCTGTCAGACGCTACCTAGTGGCCTCAGGCGGAAGTTCGCTGACAGAAGCGTTTGACGCTGTCGAGGATATGGTCGGCGGACTTGGTCCAGATGAACGCCCGAGGGTCGGCGTTCGTCGCGTCGATGTGGCGGTGGATCGCCGGCTCAAGGGCATGGGTGGAGCGGAAGGCGCCGCGCCGGAGAGCTGGCGCCGGGTGAGCAGGGCGAACCAACCCGCCAAAGCCTGGGAACTGGTGCGCCGGCGCATCCAGCGCACCAGTTCCGCGCGTTCCGCCGCGCTCAGGGTGATGGGGGTCGGGACCGGTCCGCCCGGCATGGCCGCGACCTCCATCGGGAGCAACCCCGAACAGCGGACGGACCCAAACCGTCTCGGAACTTCTAACTCGGACCACTAGCTCTGCTGTTGCAGGCCAGTCGTCATCCAGGCACTAATGCCCGTTTGGGATCCGACCAACCGGGCCGATGAGCGACGAGACATCCATTGCCAGCCCGGAGTTGACGGGAGGCGCTGGCTTCACCTTCGAGGATCGCGTGGTCGCGATCTATCTCGGAGCATTGCTCGGCGAGGCACCCGCCCCCGGAACGCCGGGACGCCACGTCATCGGCGTGGAAGTCCAACGCGCGGCTTTTGGCCAGCCGATGGACGATCTGATAGTCAAGGCAGCGGGTGGCGACGGAAGCGCCATGACATTGGCGCTCCAGGTCAAGCGCACGTTGACGATCAGCGATGCCCAAACGAACGCCGATTTCCGTAGCGTTGTCGCAATGGGCTGGACCACACTGAACCGCCCGGGCTTTCAGGTGGGTATCGATCGCATTGGGGCAGTTACAGGTAGCATTGCTAAACAATCCAAACGCGCGGTCGAAACCATTTGCGAGTGGGCGCGTCTCAGCCCGACTGCGGCGGACTTCCTGGCCCGATTCATTCCGGGAGCAGCGGGCAAGGCACAGCGGGAGGCCCGTGATGCCTTTGAAGCGGTGCTCAGGGCCACCCATGCCAGTGCCAATTACAGCGACCTGCACCGCCTGCTGGCCAGCTTCGTGCTGGTCACCTGCGACCTGCTGCATGAAGGCTCAGTCGACGAGCCGCGCGCAATCGCCGTGCTGCAACCCAGCCTGACGCCCGGAGATGCTGGTCGGGCGGACGACCTGTTCTGGCGTTTGACGCAGATCGCCCGCGACGCCGCGGGACATGCTGGCCAGTTCACGCGCCCGATCCTGCTGGGCAAGCTGCGGGGGCGCTTCAAGTTCACCCCTGCACCCTCGCTGCAAGACGACCTCCGGCGCCTTCGGGCCGAGGCCGAACGTGCCTTGGCGGACATTGCCGATGAAATCGACGGCTTCCATGTGCCGCGCGATGACGCAGTCGGCACAGTCCACGCTGGCTTTGGAGCAACGCGCTTCGTGCAGCTCAGCGGCCTGCCCGGTGTCGGCAAGTCCGTCGTGCTGCGGCGGTTGGCGGGCGCTGCACTCGATGCGGGACCGGCCCTGGTCCTGAAAGCCGACCGCCTGGAGGGGCGCGGCTGGGCCGGCTATGCGGCGCACCGTGGCCTGACCGGCGGCGATCTTGCCGCCTTGCTGGCCGAGATCGGAGGTGTTGGAACGCCCGTCCTGTTCATCGACGGGTTGGACCGGGTCGAAACCGAACACCGCGCAATCGTCAACGACATCCTGAACCTGCTCGCGGACCGTCCGGAGCTGGCGGATTGGCGTGTGGTCGCGACCGTGCGCGACAATGGGCTGGAGCCGCTGCGGACATGGCTGTCGCCCCGGTGGCTAGCCGGCGGCGCGACCATCGTCGAGGTCAAACCACTGAGCGATCCGGAGGCCGAGGCACTGGCAGTCGAACGACCGCATCTTCGCCCGCTGCTGTTCGGATCCGCGGCGCTCCGCGAGCTGACGCGCCGACCCTTTTTCATGGCGGTGCTGTCGCGCCTGCCCAGCAGCGCCGGCCTCGCGACCGAGAACGATTTGGTCGAGGCGTGGTGGCGCGCAGGCGGCTACGATGCGCCGCCGTTGCGCGCGCGTGAGCGCCAAGACGCCTTGCTGGCGTTGGCGCACGCGGGCGCCGCGACACTCGGGCGCCGCATGCCGGTGCGCGTCGCAGCACCAATTGCGATCGAGGAGTTGCGAGCGGATGGAGTCGTTCGTGACTTGCGCGCGGGGCACACCGTCGCCTTCTGCCATGACATTTATTTCGAGTGGGCCTTCCTGCACCTGTTGATCGAGCAGGGTGACGCCTGGCCCAAGATGTTGCGGGAGGTCGGCGAGCCGCCCGTACTAGGGCGTGTGGTCGAGCTATTGGCGCAGCTCTATTTCAAGGAACCTCCAATCTGGGCCGACCATCTGGGGCGTCTGGAGCAGTCGGGGCTGCGAGCGCAATGGACCCGGGCATGGCTACTCGGCCCATTCGCCAGTGCCGATTTCCCGGCGCACGCCGATCAAATGGCCGCGGCCGCCTTCAATGGTGCAATGCCCCGGCTTGCCAAGCTCGCGGTGTGGTTTCAGGCCGAAAAGTCGACACCCAATCCGGTGATCCTCAGGCAGGCCGACGGAACCAGAGACGTGCAACTCGTGCTGCGCGCGGCCGACATGTTCGCCTGGCCCTCCGATTTCGGGGCTTGGGGGCGTTTCCTCAATTGGCTGCTGGCCCAACGCGACCGCATTCCCCGTGTGATCGCTCCCGATGTCCTGTCCGTCTTCGAGGTTTGGCAGAACGCCCTGGCCGACCTGCCCAACCCGCGCTCCGCAGCCCTGCTCGATCTCGCCCAAGTCTGGCTTGACGAGATTGAGCGGCTTCGGCACAGCGAGAACTGGACCACGCAGGACTGGGGCGGCTGGGACACCATCCGGGGTGACCTCGACGACCTGGAGCGGCGCCTGCGGCAGCTGCTGCTGCGAGCGACCAGGGCCTATCCGGAGCAGGTCGAGACCTATCTCGACCGCATGGCAGTGAACGACAGGTTGGGACGCGCGGCGCTGGAGGACGTCATCCAGCATTCGCCTGTGCTCGCCAGCGTTATGCCGGCCCGGCTCGTCACCTATACCCTAGGGCAAATCCTCGACGAGCTGCCGGAGGACCGCGACGCTCGTCTCAAGAAGGATGGCGAATACCACTTTTACGGGCGTATCTACCGCGACCACGAATGGGAAAATCTGTCTATTCGCCGGGAGTTTGGCGTCTTTCCGGCAGCAACGCCGACCGCAATGCCCTTCGCAGCACTTTTCGCGGCTGCTCCCGACGAAGGCCGCTGTCTGGTCCGCTCGATCTGCAACCATGCCGTCACGGCATGGCGGCAACTCCACGGCCTTGACCCCACGCATGCAGGACGCCCGCTTCCACTTATGCTGAAGTTCCCGTGGGGGCCTCAGACCTTCTGGGGTAACGGGCAGGTGTATGCATGGTTCCGCGCGATCTGGGGGCCGACCGTCGTCCAGGCCGGCCTGATGGCGCTGGAGGCCTGGGCGCTCGGTCAGCTGGACCAGGGTGCGGCGCTCGACAACGTCATTCACGATGTCGTCGAAGGCCACAACGGCTGCGCGGTCCTCGGCATTGCCACAACCCTGCTGCTAAGAGCCCAGAACGCAACACCCGCCGGGGTCGCCCTGATCGGGTCCGCGCGGCTTTGGGAATACGATCTGCAACGCTGGCAGCACGATCGCGGACTGAACCCCAACGTGATCGCCTTCGCGATGTCGCCGGGGAGCAAAGATCACCAGGCGGTCCTGACGGGCAACGCCCTGCCGCTCCGCCGCATGACCCTGCGCGATCTCGCCCCGATCTTCGTTCTCTGCGCCGAGGATGATATCCGGACCGCATCGCAGGCGGCTATTCAGGCGTTCGAAAGCAATCCCCCGGTCGAGGACGAGGCCGAGCTACAGGACGCAGACCGGCTGGCAGCCGCGCGACGCATCGGCGCGATCTGGTCGGCGCTCGGCGACCCGTCCACCTACCAAGCACGCCGCTCGCCCGACAATCGGAGGATCGAGATCCAGCACAAGAATCCTCACGCCGACGATCCTGATGTCAAGATGCAGCAGGCCCATGCGGCGCGGATGAACGATGCCGCCGGCCTTCTGCTCTGGGCTCGCGACTCATTTGAAATGCGGGCGGTCTCGACGAAATTGCCGCTCGCCGAGGTGCTGACGCGAGCCCGCGGGTTCGACTGCCCCGACCTGTTCGAGAAACCCCGGGAAATAGGGTTCGGCAGCATGGTCCAGAGCGGTGTCGCCGGTGTCGCGGCAGCCGCGCTCGCCTTTGCGGGGCTCGATCCGGAGGACGAGGTGTGGGCGCGGGCCACAATTTTTCGGGCAGTAGGGGCACCCGAGCCCGTCGACATGCCCTTCGTCGCACAATCGGCCGTGCCCGACCACCCAGTCAGCTTCGCCGCTCTGGGGCTGGCCGCAATCATCTCGTCAGGCCGCGACATCGACTTGGCGTGCGAAAGGCTGCTCGCGCTGGTGGCGCACCCGCTGCACGCCGTGGCCTGTACTGCGCTCAAGGCAACGATGGACAATTGGGCGGTGGATCGTCCGCTTGCCTGGGTTGCCCTCGACATGGCTATCCGCCTGTCCATCGGTCGCCGTCGTGACGAGAGCTGGCGAGCGGGCGACGACGAAAGTGCCAGGCAAGCGGCCGCGTTGGCCGCATTTGAAGCGGCGCAGGAGCGGCTGCGATTGCCCGTAACGGACACGCGACTCTGTGCGCTGCCGCCGGCATGGATCCAAGTATTGGAAAAGCGGCAGCGGGGCAGGCGTCGAGACGCCATGTCACCACTCGAAAGCGAATGGCGCGAACCCGACACCTTTCTGCGTTGGGATTTCCTCAGGAAGGCCCTAACCACGCTACCGATCGACAGCATCCTGGCCGATGCGGATTACCGCGACACCTTCCTGGCCTTTTGTGACGACCTGCTCAGCTGGACGTTACAGCGGCTGACACCGCCATGGACCGAAGTAGATCCTTCGGAACAGCGGCACAGACGCGCGACCGAGCTGCTTGAGTGGCGCGGTGCGCTCGGCCGCTTCCTGGCACTGGTCGGGTTGCACCTGCCCGCCGATATGGTGCAGGCTCGCTTCCTGGCGCCGTTGTCCGCGCTGGATGACGACTTGGCGTTTTCCATCCTGGCCCCCTTTATCGGGATCACCAGCAGCGCCGGGCTACTGGACCCACCGGACATCGCCCCGTCGGCGTTGGCCTCGTTGAACGCCTGCCTGGATCGGGTTCTGCGCGCACGCGCCTGGAAACAGGCGCGCTACCGTGACGGTGACGTGGATGACCACAACCTAACCAACATCATCCGTGATCTGATGGGTGTGACCCACACCGGTTTCCCGCGTTCGTCCCGTTTCGCCAATGATGACTGGAGCCAGCTTGGCCTGATATTCCCCATGGTCCAGCGCTTGGTCGCCGCCGTCGGCAACGTGCCGCTGGTCGCAAACACCTTCCTGACCCTGTGTGAACGTGCCTTGCCCTTCGTGCCCGCCGCCGCATTCGCCGAGCTCGCACTGTCCATGGTCGCCGGCCACTGCCCGCCGACCGGGTGGCGGGCCTCGATGCTGCCGGGTCGGCTGGCTGCAACCATCCACGCCGTAGCTGAGCAAGCCCATCCGATGCCGCCGGATATCGCCCAGGCATTGCTGCGGACCCTTGATATTCTGGTGGATCTAGGGGATCGCCGCAGCGCGGCCTTGCAGATCAGCGAAACCTTCAAGGATGTCCGGCTTCACGCGCAAGCGACGTAAGCGAAACAGTCGAGGCACCTGCAACCCACGCCCTCAATCGCGGCTCACAGCAATAACAGCAATAGTAGCCTGACCAAACCTGGGGGGTGTCATCCCGCGGGGCCGAGACCGGCACCGCAGGCTTCGAGCAGATCAACACCCACCGGGAGCGCAGCAGCAGGCCTCACGAGGATGTAGCCGGTCAACTTCAGCATGCACATGACTTGCCCGCGACCTGCCCGCTGTCCACGGCCACCAGCATGTGCAGGCTTCCCAAATGAGCGCGCAAGCCCTTGGCCTTGCCCCCTCCACCGTATTCGCCCCACATGGGGCCGCCGGGAGGCCGTATCGTTCAATAAACGACCCGCCATGTACCCGTTTCCCGACGAACCTACAGGGTCGGGCTTCGGATGCTCGTCATTCCTGGCTTCATGGTCTTTGAACAGCGCCTCAGTCATGTGCGGCCGTCACGCTCTTCTCGATAGCCTCAACGATCCCCGTACGGATCTTTCCGCCGCCGAGCTCGACCTCGAACTCCTCCTCAGATCCCACGCCAAGCAGCGCCCTCCCGAGCGGTTCGTCGACATGGATGAGGCCAATCTCGGGCTTGTTCTCGGTCTGGCTCAGGCGGACGCGGATCAGCCGATCGGACGCGTCTTCGAACCGCACGGCAACGAGGTCGCCAACCTCGACAAGCAGCCCCGGCTGGTCGTCCTCCACGACCTCGGGCAAAGGGAAGCCCGCATCCCCCCTGGCTGCCGCAGCGGCGACCGTCTCAGCCCCTCCCGCCAGCGACACCTCCGGATGCGTGGCGGGCTCCGGGATCGGCACCTCGGCCGCAGGGGGCGACACCTCACGGAACTCCGTCCAGGAGCCCGAGGGCGGCTCAGCCCCCAGGGGATCGATGCCCATCCGGTCAAGGACGCGCCGGAGATCCCATAGGCACGCCTCGGGATCCGCGTACCAGTTCGATGCCCAGCACCGCCAGAACGTCCAGCCGAGCTGCTCGAGCGCCTTCTGGCGGCGGAAGTCCTCAGTCCAGCGATCCGGCCCATGCCAACGATCACCGTCGAGCTCGATCGCGAGGCGGCGGTCGTCCGAGCCCTCGATCACGAAGTCAATCCGGAACCCGCCGACCCGGACCTGAGGCCGGATTCGGTAGCCGAGTTCGAGCAGCCGCGCACCAAAATCCCGCTCGAAGTCGGAATCGCAGACGTCCAGGACATTCTTGCCGGACGCGATCCGCGCCTCGCCGGCAAAGGGGTTCCGGAAGTGCTCGATCACTTGCAGCTTCAGATCCCCCGGCCGGAGGTCCGAGGAGGTGACCGAGCGCACGAGGATCAGCCGGTCCCGGGCACGCGACAGGGCGACGTTGAAACGCTGCTCGTACATGCGCGCGCGCTGTGCCACCGCAGTCTTCGGGCAGGCAACCATGCTGAGCAGCACGATGTCGCGCTCCTGGCCTTGGAAAGTCGCGGCATTGCCGCACATGATGCGGTGGCGCTCGACGACTTCGGCGCCGAGCTCCCGCATCAGCCGGTCGTGGATCAGCTTGGCCTGCCGCTCCCCGATCAGGGAGATCACGCCGAAGGAACGCTTCTCGAACGCCGGGTCCTCAGTGATGCGGCGGATCTCCTCCACGATCACGTCGGCCTCCCGATGGTTGACGTCACCCTTGCGGACGCCGTCGCGCACCAGGATGTCCACCAGCGGCGGGTCCAGCCGCTCCGTGGCCTTGGGAAGGCGCATCGGGACCAGCGTCTCGGGGTAGAATCGGCTCGAGAACCGGATGATCGGCTCGACGCAGCGGAAATGCTCGCGCAGCAGGATCGCCTTGCCAGGGAACAGCATGCCACCGAGCTCGTAGAGCGAGGTCGCAGGGTCCATCTGGTCTGCAAACGGCAAGCCCGACAGGAAAGACGAGCGCAGCTGGATGACCGTGCGCTCCTCAATGCCGATCACCGACGGGCTCACCTGCTTGTCGTCGCCCACGATCAGCAGCTTCTTGCCTCGCAGGATTGCCGGAAGCGCGGTGACGTCGGACTGGCTCGCCTCGTCGACGATCACCAGGTCGAAGGCCGCCAGCTCCGCTGGCAGCTGTTCAGAAACCCGCCACTCCGGCAGAATCCAGCAGGGCACGGCCGCAGCGGCGTCGAGAGCTGCATCCCGGATGACGCGGCGGTGGCGCATCGAGGACTTGCCGGTCCCCGCGCCCAGCTTGCCGATTGCCGCCGCGAACTTGGCGAGCGCCGCCGCAATACGCGCGGTGAGCGAACGCTTGAGGCCCAGGAAGGTGCGCAGGCGCACGACCTCGGCCAGCAGCGTCCGATGCCGCGCCTCCAGCGCCACGCGCTCATCGGAGAGCCGGGCGGCCGCCGAGCGGTCGCCGATCGCCTTCAAGAAGCCGTCCGCCCGCGCCCACTCCCAGCTCACGCGCCAGTCCGCGGGCGTCCACGGGTCCTCCCCGTCGAGGACAGGATCCACAGCGAGCTTCTCGGCCCAGAGCGGCGCACCGGACACCCGGACCTTCCCCGCGATCTCGTCGAGCCGGACCCTGGCGGGACGGAGCGCCGCAAGGCGTTCCGCCTCCTCGCGCACATGCCGCCAGCCCTCGGCCAAATCCGACTGCGCCACCGTTGGGTCGCCGAGGGCGGCCGCGAACTCCCGGAGTCCAGCGTTGAAGACGAGATCTATCTTGCCGGCGAGCGCCTCGATCTGGCGCTTCACCTCCGCGGCGGCGGCGAGGTCGGCCTTCTCGAGGTTTGCCGCGAGGGCCTCGATTACCGCCGAAACGTCCCCCTCCTGAACAGCTGTGCGCGGGTCGAGGCCGTAGGGGAACAGCACCTTCAGTGTCTCGACTGTGGCCAACGCCTCGGACGCAAAGCGGATCAGGTCTGCGATCAGGCGGCCCAGGCGCAGCAGCTCAGCGCGCCCACGCTCCCAGTCCGTCGCGATGGCGGGAAGGCCCAGACCTGCGGCAATCGAGGCCCAGCCGCGCAGGAAGGCGAGCGTGTCGCGCTGCCAGACGCGGAACGCGAGGATCTGGCGCCAGTCCTCGGGCATGGACGGCGGCCGGCCGCCGACGGTTACGCGCGCGATCCGCTCCTTGAGCGCGCCCTTGCCGAAGGAGAAGAGGCCGAACGGTTTCTCGCCCCGCGCCAGCGCCCCGACCGCGTCGTCGAACGCCCTGTCGTCCGCCGGCGCGTTGCCGGTATCCACGCCCCTGAGGGCCAGTTCCCGGCCGATCGAATAGAGCGCGGCCCACTGCTCAAGCGCCTTGCGCAGGGTGGCGAGTGCCGCCTCGTCGGTACGCCGGACACCGAGCAGCATCCGGTGGACCTCAAGGAGCCAGGGCTCCAAGCGGATCTCGCCGACGAGGACGCCGTACTCTCTCAGCCAAGCGTGCACGCCGCGCGCCTGATCGAGCGCCGCGACCGCCATATAGGGGATGCCGCCGGCGCGCGATCGCTCCTCGATCTCAGCCACGCGCGCGAGCTCGCCGTGGGCGGCGACCACGCGGGCAATGTCGGGCAGCGATGCCGGATCGGGCAGGTCCGACGCCCGGTAGGCGATGGAGGCCCCAAGGGTCCTGCGGATCTCACGGGCCTCGGCAATCTCGGCGTCGGAGAACCGGGGTTCGAAGGCGGGCGATAGATCCAGGCGATCCTCGAACCAAGCGTGACGCTCGCGGTCGCGGGCGACGAGGCGGGCAAGTTCCGAGGGCTGGACCTCCTGGCCGCCGGCGCGGACCGGCTCGGCATTGCGACGCGCGTACTCGAGCAGCTCGCGGTCGATTGCGGCCATCCGGCCGCGAACCTCTGCAAGCATCCGATGAAGATCCGCGATCCGCTGCTGGGTGGCCCGGTGGTCGAGACCTTGGGCCTGGTCGGCCAGGAGGCGCACGGCCTGCTCAAGCTGTCGCGCGCCCTCCCGATCGTTGTGCAGCACTGCGATAGCGAGGTCGCGGACACCCTCCGGCAGCTTCTCCTGGAGCGCCGTCAAGGGCTCGGCCGCTTTGGAGGTGACGAGAACGCGCCGGCCGGTCGCGAGGTAGTGACAGATGACATTGGCGATCGTGTGGGTCTTGCCGGTGCCCGGCGGCCCCTGGACCACGACGCCATCCGCCTCCTCGAGCCGCGCCAGTATCTCCAGCTGCGGCTCGTTGTAAGGCAACGGGAAGAGTACATCTGGCTCCTTCTTCGCCACGACGCCCTCTCCGGAGCCACCCCAGGAGAAACCCAGCGCGTGGCTCGGCGCACCCGCCACCCGCTCCAGCGACCAGTCAACGGTCGCCAGGTCCGGCCCGCTGTCGTCGAAGAGGCGTTCGTCGTTCGGCGGCGTTACGAAGGCCAACCCCGACGCCGGAAGGTCCCTTTCGTCCCGGGCCTCCTCGACGCGCCGGATGAGCTTCTGGATGTCGTCCTTGCGGACATCCTCGGCCCGTTGGCGGACATAGAGGACCCAAGTGTCGCTGATCGTCAGGACCTCGCCCGGGGGCGGCAACGTCCGGTCGCCCGGGGTGCGGCCGGGTTCGTCGGGCAGGTAGACGCCCGAGGACGACAAGCGTGCCCCGCAGGAGCGCAGGATCCCCTCGAAACAGCGGCGCTCGAAGGGCGAGAACACAACATCGGGGTCGTCGGCGATGCGTTCCAATTCCGCCGACGCGTCACGCTGCAACGCCCTGGCGCCGGAGAACTCGAGCGCGTGGAAGGGCCGCAGCGCCATCTGGGGCGGCAAGCGGCGCGGCACCACCAGGAGCGTGCCGTCCTTGAGGAGCTCCGTCTCGACGAGCTGCTCGATGATCGGCATGTTGATGCGACCTGTGGCGCCCTGCCAGCGCGCGACGCCGATGCCCCAGACAATCTCGACCGCGTTGTCCTCGCCAGAGGCGGTGACGCGCTGATGGACTTGGTAAAGCCTGTTGTAGACCTCGATGCTGCGGCGCCGCGGCCGCTCAGCCTCAGCCCACTTCGCCCAGGGCCCATCCAGGTACGCTCGCCAAGCCGCCCGGAACTCGGCCATGGCGGCTGTGCGGAGGATGACGTCCATGGCCGGCGGGAACGGCTCGTCGGCGTCCACGGGCCGCAGCACGTCCTCGTTGTCGAGGAGGCCGGCCTCGACAAGATCCGAGATGTCCTCGATCGGCAGTCGCAGAACCCGATGGTCGAGAAGCACTGGCTGCCTGTCCGGACTCGGGTGGGGATCAGGCTTTATCCACCCATCGAACATGGAGTCGGGCGCCGGTGGCTGGGTCTCCCGGAGGCGACGCAGGCGCATCCAGGTCTCGGGATCGGCGTTCAGCTCGATCCCCTCCAGACCGGCAAGCTGGGCCTCGTGGAAACTCGGTAGCTTTTCGGCGGCGAGATCGAAGAGGACCTTCTCTCGGAAGCCAATCAACTCCTGCGCGTAAAGCAGGACATTGCGCAAATCCCTTTGGGTCTTGCCAAGGCCCACCATTCACCATCCCCTGCCGACAGATCAGCGCGCGACTGTCGTATGGCATCGGCGACGATGCAACCAACGTTTGAAAGCCGCGGACTTCCCCACGAATATTCGGCTGCTGCGGTGTGGGCTCGACTGGCTGGCAGGGCTCTCAGAATGCTTAAGTGACCCTGGGCAAACGGACCCCATCCAAGACCTGGGAGTTCATACCACCCTGTATCGGGGGTCCCATATCGCGGAGCGCGGTTCCTAGCCAGCGAATCGGTACGATCGAACACCTGTCGCATCTATATCTAAACGAGCATGCGCCACATCGGTTCGTTTGCCCGATTACTACCCGGGAGAACAGCATGCCAACCACAATCAAGGCAGATCGGCGCCCTGTGCAACCTGGTCCGCAATCACACGGCGGCGGCGCCAGACGCCATGCTGGCGATCGACGAGGCCGGACTTCTCAAATACGTGCTTGGGAACACCGACACCCCTACTCCAACAGCTGAAGCCCTACCCTGCCGGTTTCCAGCATGCCAAACAGATTGGCTACAATTCTGTCCACAGCCCTTCATGTCCGTCTGTTGGCGGATGACGGGGTAAGAAGCCGCGGCTGCACAACTGGGCGTACCCGGGAGCTTGGATGTCGGTCTCTGCTTTCTCAGAATGGGAGCTCTCCGAGGTTGACACGCTCAGCGAACTTCAAGGCGTTAAGTGCCCACAGGTCTCCTCGGGACGCAGCCCCAACGACCGCACCCTCGTCCGTCAGCAGCCACGTCGAAAGCTTTGGCTGACCAACCTGTGACCGATATCTCCGTCGACAGTCAGCGACGAATGCTTCCTTCCTGTTAGAAATCTCGAAATTAGAAAGCAACTCGACATCTGGCGCGTACCGGATGCTTGCCTGATAGCGGAGGTATTTCGGAAGACCGTCTGGGGGGTTCCAGGCGACCATCGGAATGGGCGCAGTCGGAAAGCTAGATCCGCGGGAAAGATACCGAGGTCCCAAGTCCAATATTCGACCTTCCGCCTCGACCCAAAAATGCGAAGGTGGGTCGAGCTGATCAAGATCTCCGCCGAACCCTTGGAGACCAGCCCTATCACCGGTTTCAGATACAACAAACGCCAAGAAGCGCCCACCTACAATGGACGCTGAGTAGCCGGCGTCCTGGATCAGGGTGCAGGTGGCGAAAGCCGAGTACAGGCATCTCTTATCGTAGTCGCCCGGGAAAGTAGCCCGGAGCGCCCTATCAACAACATACATCGTGCGCGTGATGACGCTCTCGATTCGCATATCGACAACCGGAAAGTGCCAGGCGGATGAGATTGTCGCCGGAGCTTTAGACCTGCAATAGCCGAGTGGTCATTTCTGGATCCTACGAGGATGCCCGAAGCCGGAATACGTGCCACCCACCATGGTCGGCTGATCGATGCCGGAAGACCCGTCATTTTGCCGCCGGCTTGATCCAGCGCCGGATCGCGTTGGCACTCGTCATTGCCGGGTCGATGTGGGGGCGCCCCCGACAGGCCTTGGCCCAAGTCGCTCACCTCAGGCGAAAGGCGCAACTGTAATGGTAAGTGCGCATACATGGGCAGTGGTGTCCGTTTGCACCGCCCCCGGGAGCAAGCACGCTCAACGGGCCAAGGTGCCCATATCCCAATCGAATTTCGCCAGCATCTCCGCGGGGTTGGCCCCGATCGCGAGGCAGTAGCGGACGTAATCGAGCACGTCGAGGAGGACCTCGCGGCGCTCGTACTTGGAGACGAACGACTGGGTCGTGCCCATCCGCTGCGCGACGTCGGCCTGGGTGGCGCCGCGGCTCTTCCGTTCCGCGATCAACGCATCCACCAGCCGCACATACTCGGGATGAAACCGATCCCGGTTCGCCACGCCGCTCTCCCCCTGAGACGGCCCAGGGGTACGGTCTCCCGCCGAATAGTCATGATGTGACTTTTATCGTTGACGCCTCCCCGCCTCCCACCCCTACTTGCCGTGGCCTACAACTGGGAGTTCTGCCGTGACCGTCGATACCCAGCCTCCGCGCGCCAGCATACCGCCCCTCAGCCGTCTCAACCCGCGGCAGGTCGGACGGATCGGCGAGCACCTTGCGCGGATCGCATTCACCCGCGCGGGCTTCCAGGTCTACGTCCCGGACCTCGACGACCGTGGCGTCGATCTGCTCGTCCACCGCGGCGACACCGGCTACCTGCGCATTCAGGTCAAGACCTTGCGGGACTACAGCTACGTGTTCATGCGCAAGGCCCACTTCCAACCCAGTCCCGACCTCTGGGCCCTCATCATCCAGCTCGGCGAGACGCAGGACCGGCTCTTCCTTATCCCCTCCGAGCGGTGGCTGACGCCCGACAAGGTGTTCGTCGACCGGGACTACGAGGGCCTGAAGAGCGCGCCCGAATACGGCATCAACATCACCGCTGCCAACCTGCCGTCCCTGGCCCCCCACCGCTTCGACCTCGCCCTCCCCCTGCCAGAGGAGGGGTGAGGGGGAGCCACCACCCTCCCCGATCCGGGACAAAAAAGAAGTTGCAAAAACAACCTCTTTTCCTGCTATCATGCGGGCATGCAGCTCGACGTCACCACCCCCCTCTTCAAACGCGATCAGGTCCAGCGGGCCATTGCCATGGCCACGGGCAAGATCGACGGGCCGGACCGCGGGCCGTCCAAGACCCTCAAGGCCGATCTCAAGCGCCTGCTCGACCTCGACCGCGGCAAGGGCGTCGACTGGCTCCGCAGCCGCGGTGGCCCGGTCCACTTCGCGTTCTTCGACCAGGAGCCGCCGGGCAGCGGCGTCGACATCGCCTACAGCTTCGCCAACGCCTTCCGCCTCCATCTCGGCCAGCGCCTGCTGCAGGGCGGCCTGCCGCAGATGGAGGCGGTCTACATCCTGCGCCAAACGCGCCATCGGCTGGACCGCGCCCTCGCCGGGATTCTGGCGGTTCCCCCCGAACACCGCCGCCCCGACCTGTCGGCCGTCGAGCTGGAGCGCCAGATCCGGAATGGCCTCCTGATCCGGTCCGCCCAGGCCATGACCTATTTCGTCACCCACGGCGGCATGGGCGCCGGGTCGCTCCTCCACCGGGATCCGGCGACCGGCGAACTCGAAAGCGCCAACGTCCCCACCGGGGTGGAGGAACTGGCCAGGGTTTTGGAGGCCCTCGCCCTGTCGTCCGCCCTCCCGCTCATGGTGGTCGAGATCGCCAACCCCGCCTACCAGCTGCACCACCTCCTGCTCACCACCCCGGCGTCCCGGCGGGGACGGCCAGCCAAGCGCACCCCGGTTTCCTAAGCCCTTGAACAAGGAACAGGCCATGCCGCACACAATTGAAACCCAATTATATACCACAAAATCTGAACCAACGTCCGAGCGGCTGAAGGTGGTCTACCACCCGACCTCGGCGTTGCAGCCGCATCCGCGCAATCCCCGCACCCATGGCAAGAAGCAGATCGAGCAGATCCGCCGCAGCATCGAACGCTTCGGCTTCACCAATCCGGTGCTGGTCGACGGCGAGGGGCGGCTGATCGCCGGCCACGGCCGCGTGGCGGCGGCGAAGCTGCTCGGCATGGACCGCGTCCCCACCATCCGCCTCGACCACATGACCGAGGCGGAGGTGCGGGCCTACGCACTCGCCGACAACCGGCTGGCCGAGCTGGCGGGATGGGACAAGCAGCTCCTGGCCCTGGAGCTGTCCTACATCGCCGAGCTCGACCTGACCTTCGACCTCACCCTGACCGGCTTCGAGACCGCGGACATGGACGTGATGCTGGTGGGGGATGAGGCGGACGAGGAGGACGAAGAGCACCTCCTGCCGCCCGACGACCGGCCGGCGGTCACGCGGCCGGGCGACCTTTGGCAGTTGGGGCGCCACCGCATCCTGTGCGGCGACGCGACCGACGCCGCCGCCTATGCGCGGTTGATGGCCGGGGAGCCGGCCCAGATGGTGTTCACCGATCCCCCGTACAACGTGCCCATCGACGGCCACGTCTGCGGCCTGGGGTCGGTGCGCCATGCGGAGTTCGCCATGGCGTCGGGCGAGATGTCCGAGGACCAGTTCATCGGCTTCCTGACCACGGTCTGCCGCCACATGGCCGCCCACAGCCGTCCGGGCTCGATCCACTTCGTCTGCATGGACTGGCGGCACCTGTACGAGATCCTGGTCGCCGGCCGCGCCGTCTATTCCGAACTCAAGAACCTCTGCGTCTGGAACAAGGACAACGGCGGCATGGGGAGCTTCTACCGCTCCAAGCACGAGCTGGTCCTGGTCTTCAAGAGCGGCGCCGCCGCCCACATCAACAACTTCGAACTCGGGCAGCACGGCCGCTACCGCACCAACGTCTGGGACTACGCCGGCGTCAACAGTCTGCGGCCCGACCGGCTGGACGAGCTCCGGATGCACCCCACGGTCAAGCCGGTGGAGCTGGTCGCCGACGCCATCCGCGACTGCTCCCACCGCGGCGGGGTGGTGCTCGACCCGTTCGCGGGCAGCGGCACCACCATTGTCGCCGCCGAGAAGACCGGCCGGTGCGCCCGGGCGTTGGAGATCAGCCCGGCCTATGTGGACACCGCCATCCGCCGCTGGCAGGCGCTGACCGGCGACACCGCCGTCCATGTAGAAACCGGCGAACCATTCCAAGCACGCGAGCAGGAACTCAACGCGGACGAGGAGAACAGCCATGGCTGACGGGGATTACGAGGTCGGCTACGGCAAGCCGCCGCGGCACACCCGCTTCCGGAAGGGCCGGTCCGGCAATCCGGCCGGCCGCCCCAAGGGGAGCCGGAACATCAAGACCCTCCTCCTCGAGGAGGCCGGGAAACCGGTCCGGCTGAAGGAAGGCGGGCGCGAGGTGGTGGTCAGCAAGGCGGAGGCGCTGGTCAAGGCGCAGTTCGCACGGGGAATCCAGAAGGATTCGAAGGCCGCCAACGACCTGATCAACCAGCTGGTCCGCGTGCAGGACGAAGAGGAGCGACGCCCCCGGGTGGACACCCCGCTGGCCGACGACGAACAGCAGATCCTGGACGACGTGACCAAGCGCCTGATGCGCCGCGCCGCCGCCCGCGGCGCCGCGGGCGGGAAGCCCGGTGCCGCGGATGCGGACAGGGGGGAATAGACGATGACGGCCCTCTCCGACGACCGCGTCCTCCTCAACCAGATTCTTCAAACGGATTTGTACAGCTTCGTGCAGCGTACCTTCGCGACCGTGGTGCCGGGCGACGAATTCCACGGCGGCTGGTACCTGGAGGCCATGTGCTGGCACCTGGAGCAGGCGGCGCGCGGCAAGATCAAGCGCCTGCTGATCACCCTCCCGCCCCGCCACCTCAAGTCGATCTGCGCCTCGGTGGCCCTGCCCGCCTGGATCCTCGGCCGCGATCCGACCGCCCGGATATTGTGTGTCAGCTACTCGCAGGAGCTGGCCAACAAACTGTCCCGCGACTGCCGCGCGGTGATGGAGGCGGCGTGGTACCGGGACGTGTTCGGCACCCGGCTGGACGCGCGCAAGAACACGGAAAGCGAGTTCGCCACCACCCGCGGCGGGTTCCGCCTGTCAACCTCGACCGGGGGCACGCTGACCGGGCGCGGCGGCAACTTCATCATCCTCGACGATCCGATGAAGGCCGCCGACGCGCTGTCGGAAGCCAACCGGAAAAGCACCAACGCCTGGTACGACAACACCCTCTACTCCCGCCTCGACAACAAGGCCGAGGACGTCATCGTCCTGGTGATGCAGCGCCTGCACATGGACGACATCGTGGCCCATGTGCTGGAGCAGGAGGACTGGGTCCACCTCAACCTGCCGGCCATCGCCCCGTCCCTCCAGGAGATCGAGATCGGCTGGGGCGAACACCACGTCCGGCAGGCGGGCGAGCTTCTGCATCCCGAGCGCGAGCCGCTCGCCGTCCTGGAGCGGATGAAGCGCAGCCTGGGCGCCGCCAACTTCGCCGCCCAGTACCTGCAGCAGCCGGTGCCCGCCGAGGGGGCGATGATCAAGGCGGAGTGGCTGCGCCATTACGGCCCCCGCGACCTGCCGGAGGGCGGCGAGGTCTACCAGAGCTGGGACACGGCCAGCAAAGCGGGCGAGCTCAACGACTACTCGGTCTGCACCACCTGGAAGGTGAGCGCGAACGGCTTCCACCTCGTCGACGTCCTGCGCGAGCGGCTGGAGTTCCCGGCGCTCCGGCGCAAGGCCGTCGAGCTGGCCGAGCGCCACGCGCCGCAGGGCATCCTGATCGAGGACAAGGGGTCGGGCACGCAGCTGATCCAGGAGCTGCGCGCCACCTCGCGCTTCAGCATCATCCCGGTCACCCCCGAGGGCGACAAGGTCACCCGCATGCACGCCCAGACCCTGCCGTTCGAGGCCGGACGGGTCTGGCTGCCCAAGGACCGGCCTTGGCTGGACGACCTCACCGCCGAGCTGCTGGCCTTCCCGGCCGGCCGGCACGACGACCAGGTCGACAGCGTGTCCCAGTTCCTTGCCTGGATCACCCGGCGGGAGGCGACGGGGCCGCGGATCCGGTGGCTCTGACCCCGCGACACGGGGACTGGACTTCCCGTCCCCGGCAAGTCTTGATCGGCGGCGAGGACGGGTTCCCGCCCGCACCCCGCCCCGACCGGACGACCGGCGGGGCTGTGGGTGGTGGGGCGCCACGGTGGTCGCGGCGCCCGCGCCAAGGGAACCCACCGATGCCCAGCCCCGACACCAACGCCGTCACGGCCGACCAAACGCCTCAGACAAAACACGCCCAACTGATCGCCCTGATGCGCCGCCGCCAGGGCGCCACCCTCGCCGAGATGGCCGCCGCTCTCGGGTGGCGGCCGCACTCGGTGCGCGGCGCCATCAGCGGCGCCCTCCGGAAGAAGTTGGGCCTCACCATCGCGACCGAGACGGTGGCCGGGCGCGGCCGCGTCTACCGCCTCGCCACCGGGGCCTGAGCATGCGCCGCATCCCCGTGGACCGCGACCGGTTGGCCCGGGACTTGGCGGAGCTGCCGGGCCTGCCCCTCGACGTGCTCAAGCGGCGGTGGCGGGAGCTCTACGGTGCCCCGCCGCCGCTGCGGCTGGGCCGCGCCCTGATGGTTCGGGCCGTCGCCCACCGGCTGCAGGAGAACGCCCTGGGCGGCCTCAAACCATCGCTCGCGCGCCAACTCGCCCGCGCGGCCGGGGACCTCGCCGCCGGGCGGCCGGTGGCGGCGCCCGGCACCGTCAAGCCGGGCACCCGGCTGCTGCGCGAGTGGCAGGGCGTCACCCACGAGGTTGTCGTCGTGGAGACCGGCGTGCGCTACCGCGGCCGGACTTGGCGCTCGCTGTCCGAGGTGGCGCGGGCCATCACCGGCGCGCGCTGGTCGGGGCCGCGCTTCTTCGGCCTGAAGGAGCCCCGGCCGTGACGGCCAGGCCGCCGGTCCGCCGCTGCGCCGTCTACACCCGCAAGTCCTCCGAGGAGGGCCTGGAGCAGGACTTCAACTCCCTCCACGCCCAGCGCGAGGCGTGCGAGGCCTTCATCCGCAGCCAGAAGAGCGAAGGCTGGCGGCTGGTGGACACCGCCTACGACGACGGCGGCCTGTCCGGCGGCACCATGGAGCGCCCTGGCCTGCAGCGCCTGCTCGCCGACATCGCGATGCGCCGGATCGACACCGTGGTGGTCTACAAGGTCGACCGCCTGACCCGCTCGCTCGCCGACTTCGCCAAGATGGTGGAGGTGTTCGACGCCCACGGCGTGTCGTTCGTGGCGGTAACCCAGCAGTTCAACACCACCACCTCCATGGGTCGGCTGACGCTCAACATCCTGCTGTCCTTCGCTCAGTTCGAGCGCGAGGTCACCGGCGAGCGCATCCGCGACAAGATCGCCGCCTCCAAGCGCAAGGGCCTGTGGATGGGCGGCCCGGTGCCGCTGGGCTACGATGTCCGGGACCGCCGGCTGCTGGTCAACGCCGCCGAGGCGGAGACCGTGCGCATGATCCACCGCGCCTACCTCGACCTGGGCTGCGTGCGGCGGCTGAAGGCGAAACTGGATCGGGAGGGCGTCCGCTCGAAGGCAGGCAAGCCCTTCAGCCGCGGCGCGCTGTACACGCTGCTCGGCAACCCGCTCTACATCGGCCAAATCCGGCACAAGGGTGCCTGCCATGCCGGCCGGCACGAGCCCATTCTCGAGCCGGCGCTCTGGGAGGCGGTGCAGCGTCTGCGCAGCGGCAACGGTCCCGAGCGCCGGGCCGGCGGCAAGGTCGAGGCAAGCCCGCTCGCTGGCCGGCTGTTCGACGAGAGGGGCGAGCGGCTGACACCCAGCCACGCCGTCAAGGGCGGGCGGCGCTACCGCTACTACGTCTCGCAGGCCCTGGTCACCGGCACCGCGGAGGAAACCGGCGGGGGCTGGCGCCTGCCGGCGCGGGAGATCGAGCGGTGCGTGGCCGTGGCCGCGCAGGCCCTCCTGCGGGATCCCGGCACCCTCGCCGCGCTCGGCCGGGAGGCCGGCCTCGCCGCCGACCGGATCCCCCTGGTGCTGGAGGTGGCGGAGCGCTGGGACGGGGAGCCGCTCGCGCTGGTCGAGCGGGTGGACCTGCGGCCGGACGGCTTGGCCGTGACGGTCTCCCTGGCCAAGGTTACGGGGAGCGCCCTGCCCGGCCTGACCCGGGTGGTGCCGATGCGGGTGCGGCGGCGCGGCGTCGAGCGGCGTCTGGTGGTCGAGGCCCCGGGACCGGCGGCGCGCAAGGCCGATCCCGCGCTGCTGAAGGCGATTGCCCGGGCGCGTGGCTGGTTCGGGGACCTGGTCGCCGGCCGGGCCGCCTCGCTGACCGCCCTCGCCGCCCGCGAGGGCGTGACCGACCGCTACGTCGGCCACCTGCTGCCGCTGGCGTTCCTGGCCCCCGACATCGTCGAGGCCATCGCGAACGGCCGCCATCCGGTCGAGCTGACGGCCGAGGCCCTGGTCAAGCGCATCGAGCTGCCGCTGGCCTGGGACGCGCAACGGGCCGCGCTCGGCTTCGGCTGACTTGCCACATCATGATTGGTTTCTGGCGGCCCGGGCGGAGGTCCGGGCCGCGACCGTTTCCGGGGACGCGTACCTCTTGAGCCCGAACCGGCGGATGGATGGACGGAGAACGGGGGCGGAAATGCCGCTCAATCTGATCGAGCGGATCCGCGAATTCGAGCAACAGGAGATCTGGGTCCAGTGAGGCTGTCAGGCTCCGCGGCGATCGTCGACCTGATTGACGATCGCCGCGGCCAGTCCCGATGGCAGCCGATGCTGGCTCGCGTCCCCTGGACGACAGCCACAGCAGGCGATGATAGCAATATCCTCAAGCAATCTCGCCGGACGCCACGATCATGAACGCCGCCATTCCAACCACCACCGCCGAACCGCCCGTGTCGACAGTTCATCCGGAGCTGCACCACTACACCACCCTCCCTGGCCTCGAGGGCATCTGGCTGAGTGGGCACCTTCGGGCCTCTCGCCACGACAACATGAACGACGCCGGTGAGCTGCTGCAGCTGCGCCCACTGCTGGTTCCTATAGTTCGGACACACGTGCTCAACGTCCTGAGAGCCGAGGTAGAGCGCAATCCGGCCATCATCCAACAGATCACAGGCCGAGGTGGTTTTCAGGCGCTCGCGGCCCGCGAGGCCGAAGCCTTTGTCGATCTCCTCTACCGCGCGACCTTCGGCGGTCAGGGAGAGCCCGGGTTCGCAACCCCATTTCTCGCCTGCTTCTGCACGCACAGCGGTGACAATGAGTACGAGCGGCAGAACGGGCTGCTGAGCCAGTGGCGCGGCTACGCCGGGGACGGAGGGGTCGCGATCGTGTTCGACGCCAGCGGGCTTGAGCAGCTGCTGCAGCGTGAATACGAGAGCGCTGCCTTTGCCCATCTGGGCTTCGCGGATGTCATCTATGCTGACGATGCGCTCCGGTTCGAGCAGCGCTTCTCGGAACTGATCGCAAAGGCAGACGACGGCTTTCTGGCAGCGTTGAAGGGAGAGGACCCTGGCGGCAAAGCCATCGGCGCCCTCTTTACTCCACTGGTGGCGGCAGCGCCCCGCTTGAAGCACCGTGGATACCACGAAGAGCGTGAGGTGCGGGTGATTGCCTGCCCGACGTCACCGAGCACGCTGGAAGCGTTTCGGACGGATCCCCACTACAGGGAAGACAAGCCCTTGAAGCCGGTCCGGCAAGACAAACGCCCAGACGGTAGCAAGCGCCATTACATCGAGCTGTTCACCGGCATCCCCGATGGGGTGCGCCCGCACATCAAGCGCATCATCGTCGGTCCCGGGCCCAGCCAGGACGAGGCCGCTCGACGTGCCGCAGAGTTGACCGCCGGACGGGTGCCGATCACGAAGTCGGCAACGCCGTACCGGAGCTGAGACCAAGCGCCCTGGCCTCGGCTCGGGCAGCCCGCGCCCAGGCGTAGGCCGAAGGCGAGACGTCGAAAGCGTTCACGGCCGCGGCAGCGGCCGCAGCACCCTCTCAGCGACGAACATTCGCCGGCTCCGTCGGCGCCCAGGCTGCCTCGGTCGATCCGGGGCACCGCAACACGATCGGGAGCAGGTCAGTCTGCGCGACGAACCCGAACCGGCGGATGGACGGGCGGAGAACGGGGGTGAAAATACCGCTCAAAAAGCCGTGTGCGGGGTCTCCGCGGTTCGGGAAGACCCGCGCGAACCGCCGCAACCCCGGGCCTTTCGGCGCCGGGTCGCGGAGACCGGTCTGTCTTGAAGACTGGATGGCGGAGAGGATGGGATTCGAACCCACGGTACGGGTTTCCCCGTACAACGGTTTAGCAAACCGCCGCCTTCAGCCACTCGGCCACCTCTCCACACCGGCGCGGGGCGGAACCGCGCCGTGACGGGACTTGTAGCGGTGCGCCCCGCGCCGTGTCAACGCGCGGGGCATGCCACCCACCATATTTGGACCACTTTGGAGCCCGTCGGCCCCATCGGACCGGCTCACGCCACCCAGGGCGGGACCATTCCTCCGACACACCGGTACGAATCCGCCCCCGTCACCCGCCCTATCGTCGCGTGCGCCCCTGGGGGCGGGCAAGGCCCGGCACAATGAAAAGGGGCACTGTTCGGTGAACAGTGCCCCCTAAAAAACCAGCCCTGCCCGTTGGCCGCAGCACCCGCGCCGCGGCCAGCGGGGTGCCGGCCCTCAACCCTTCAGCTTTTTCGCCAGCAGCTCGTTGACCAGGGCCGGGTTGGCCTTGCCCTGCGTGGCCTTCATGGTCTGGCCGACGAAGAAGCCGAACAGTTTGTCCTTGCCGGACCGGAACTCGGCCACCTTGTCGGCGTTGGCCGCCATCACCGCGTCGATGGCCGACTCGATGGCCCCCGTGTCGGTGACCTGACGCAGCCCCTTTTCCTCGACGATCGCGGCGGCATCCTTGCCGGTCTCGAACATCTCGGCGAACACCTCCTTGGCGATGCGGCCGGAGATGGTGTTGTCCGCGATGAGGTCGATCAGGCCGCCGAGCTGTTCCGCCGTGATCGGGCTGTCCTCGATCTCCTTGCCGGCCTTGTTCAGCAGGCCGAAGAAGTCGCCGGTGACCCAGTTCGCCGCCAGCTTGCCGTCGCGCCCCTTGGCAACGGCCTCGTAGAAATCGGCCTTGCCCCGGTCCGCCACCAGCACGCCCGCGTCGTAGACCGAAAGCCCGTACTGTTCGATGAAGCGCTGCTTCTTCTCGTCGGGCAATTCGGGCAGCGTCCGCCGGATCCCATCAACCCAAGCCTGGTCCAACACCAGGGGCAGAAGGTCGGGATCGGGGAAGTAGCGGTAGTCGTGCGCCTCCTCCTTGTTGCGCATGGAGCGCGTCTCGCCGCGATTGGGATCGAAGAGCCGCGTCTCCTGCTGCACCGCGCCGCCATCCTCGAGGATGCCGATCTGGCGCCGCGCCTCGTATTCGATCGCCTGGGCGGCGAAGCGCACCGAATTGACGTTCTTGATCTCGCAGCGCGTGCCGAACGGCTCGCCCGGCCGGCGCACCGACACGTTGATGTCGGCGCGCAGATTCCCCTTCTCCATGTCGGCGTCGGACGTGCCCAGATAGCGCAGCAGTTGGCGCAGCTTGTTGATGAAGGCCTTCGCCTCCTCGGCCGAGCGCATGTCGGGCTTCGACACGATCTCCATCAGCGCCACGCCGGAGCGGTTGAGGTCCACGAAGCTCATGGTCGCATGCTGGTCGTGCAGCGACTTGCCGGCGTCCTGCTCCAGGTGCAGCCGCTCGATGCCGATCCTCACCTCCTCGCCGGGGCCGAGTTCGACGATAACCTCGCCCGCGCCGACGATCGGCTGGTCGTATTGCGAGATCTGATAGCCCTGCGGCAGGTCGGGATAGAAGTAGTTCTTGCGGGCGAAGACCGAGCGGTGATTGATCCTCGCCTTGAGTCCCAGGCCGGTGCGGATCGCCTGGCGCACGCATTCCTCGTTGATGACCGGCAGCATGCCGGGCATGGCGGCGTCCACGAGGCTGACGTTCCGGTTCGGCTCGGCCCCGAAGGCTGTCGAGGCGCCCGAGAAGAGCTTGGCGTTGGAGGCGACCTGGGCGTGCACCTCCAGGCCGATGACGACTTCCCAGTCGCCGGTGGCGCCGGGGATCAGGTTCTTCGGGTTCGTGTTGCGGGTCTCGGCGATCATCGTTCGGGTCGGTCCTGGTG